>USFL01000135.1 GCA_900553905.1 uncultured Eubacteriales bacterium
CCTCCTCATCGCGGCGGGCGTTGATGGTGACCTCCACGCCCATCAGGCGGGTCACGTCCGTCAGGAAGGTGAAAGCGCGGCCCTCCGGTGCTTCCTTATCGGCGGAAAGCTGCGCTGCCTCCGCCGCGGGAGCGGCCGGCTTTTCCGCCTTGACCGGCTTCACCGCCCTGGGCGGCTTCTCGTCCTTCGCGGGCTTTGCCGGTTTCTCGGCCTTGGGGGAATTCGCCTCCTTCGCCTTCTCCTGCACAGCGGCTTTTTCGGGTTTTGCTTCCTTCGCAGGCTTCTCAGCCTTGGACCTGGAAGCGCGCTTGCGGGCGGGCTTCTGCTCCGGCTCCTTAACGGCTTCCTCCAGGCCGACGGAGGACAGCACATCCTCCCCGCCCTCGGCGTCCTCGCGCACGGTCAGGCGCACCACCACGGGCTTGCCGCCCAAAATGCCCAGAAATCCCTTGCTGCCTTCGTCCAGGATGTCGATCTTGACATCCGCAAAGGAGACGCCCAGCTTTTCAAGGCCCTGGGTGACGGCCTCTTCCATGGTTTTGGCGCTGGATTCCACAGACCTCATTTCAATGTTCCCTCCCCGGCGGTCTCAAGCTGGTTTTCGTCCATCTTCTCAAACATCTTGTTCATCACCAGGCCCTGCACCCAGGCAAACACGTTGCTGACCACCCAGTAGAGGGCGAAGATCGCGTTGTAGCTGGAGCAGATCCACAGCGAGAACAGGGGGAAGAAGTACTTCATGAACTTGTTGGTGCTGGCCGCGGGATTATTGGGATCGGCGGCGGGCTGCGGCTGGGAGAGCGTCATCAGGTACTGGGTGACGGCAGCGAGAATGGGCAGGATGAACCAGCCGTTGTTGTGCGCATAGATGCTGAGGTTCACGATCAGCAGGTTCAGCTGCGGCATGGTGGCCCACAGCTGCGTCTCCTGCGCATAGATGGGCAGGGTCTGAAGCGCGGCAAAGACAGTTTCACCGCTGATGGTGGCGGCGTCGATGCCGTACTGTGCCAGCGCCGTCACCGAAGCCGGGTCAAGCGAAACGAACACCTTGGCCCAGATGTCGGCGGGAATCATGCGCAGGTTGGCATTATCGGCAATAACGGGGTTAAAGGGGCTGTCGGGCATCCAGATATTCTTGATCCATAGCCAGCTTTCGTTGGCCTGGGTGCCGGTAGTCAGCAGGTTCAGGGCCTGGCTGGCCATTTCGGTATTAGCCACGGTGCGCATGGCGGCAAACATGATCCACAGGATTGCCATGGAAACCAATAGCGGCAGGCAGCCGCTCATGGGGTTGATGCCCTCTTTGCGGTAGAGCTCGGCGCTCTTCTGGTTGAGCTTTTCCTTGTCGTTGGCGTACTTCTTCTGCAGCTTGGCGATCTGCGGCTGCAGCTTGGTCATGCGGCGCATGCTCTTGCGGCTCTTGTAATCCAGGGGCAGAAGGACCAGCTTGATCAGAAGCGTAAAGACGACCATGCTCCAGCCGTAGTTGTGAATGACGGAGTTGATGCCATTGAGGATTGCGACCAGAAAGTCGTTCATCGGGGGTCATTCCCTCCTTAATGTGGTATCCGGGATGTCGGGGACGGGGTCGTAGCCGCCCCTGCAAAACGGATTGCAGCGCAAAAGGCGTTTCAGTGCCAGCCAGCCGCCCTTGAGCGCGCCGAAGCGTTCGATCGCCGTATAGGCGTACTGCGAGCACGTGGGCTGAAAGCGGCAGGCAGGCGGCGTATGAGGGCTGATGTACACGCGGTAAAAGCGAATCAATCCCAGCAGAACGCGCTTCATGGCGCATCCTGCCTGAGCGGGGCCAGCGCGCCCGCACGGTTGAGCAGCTGTCCTACCTGTCTATTGAGCTGTGCGAAGGTCTGCTCCGCTGCGGACGGACGGGCTACAAACACGTACAGCCCGCCGCTCATGCGGCCCAGCAGCGGACGCACGCACTCGCGCAGGCGGCGCTTGGTGCGGTTGCGCACCACGGCCACGCCCACCTTTTTGCTCACCGAAAAACCCACGCGCTTTTGCCTGTTTTTGACGAACAGGAGCGTCAGGTCCTTGGTGGACGCACGCTTGCCCCTACGGTAGACATAGCTGAACTGCCGGTTGGGGCCCAAACGGTTCTGCCTTTGCACGAGCTTGCCATCGTCCTTTCCGGGTTGCGCGCTTTCGGGCGGTATCGGAAAAGCCCGTACCCACTTCACCCGATATCAGAAATGGGGCGGGCTTTGCCGAACCATGCTTATGAAGCCGTCTGGCGCGATCAGGCGCTGAGCACCTTGCGGCCGCGGCGGCGGCGGGCGGCCAGCACACGGCGGCCGTTCTTGGTGGACATGCGGGCACGGAAGCCGTGCACCTTGCTGCGCTGGCGCTTCTTGGGCTGATAGGTACGGAACATCAGTAAACACTCCTTACAGAAATCAATGTATGGCGTCGCGCGCAGCGTTGGCAGCACGCAGGATACCACAAAACAACTATTCTAGTATAGCCAACGTGCCGCCCTCTGTCAAGACGGATTGCAAGTTTTCGCCGAAAAAACCGGCATGCATGCTTTCGCGCCCGGCGCGGCATACTGCATATGAAAATGAATTAACGGAGGGATGTCAATGAGCGCCAAACGCGTCACCTTCGCGCCGTCCGCGCTGGTCCATGGACCGCGCCCCGCCGAGCGGGAAATCTACCGCCGGGAACCGCCCGTTCCAGGCCAGGGCCGGCCGGCGATCCCTCCCCATGGAGGCGGGCAGCATGGATAAACAGCGCGTTCACACCAATCCCCAGCACTATTCCTGGCTCACCGAGCAGCTGTCGCCCCCCTCGCCCCTGGGCGCGGGGCTTGGGCGCGCCTTCTGGGTCGGCGGGCTGATCTGCGTGCTGGGCCAGGCCATCGCGGACGTGGGCGTCCATTGGCTGGACATGAACGCGCGCGCCGCCTCCAGCCTGACCAGCATCACGCTGGTGTTCCTCACCGCGCTGCTCACGGGCGTAGGCGTGTTTGACAAGCTGGGCAAATACGCGGGCGCAGGGTCCTTCGTACCTATCACGGGCTTTGCCAACGCCATGGTGTCGCCCGCGCTGGAGTTTCGCCGCGAGGGGCTGGTGCTGGGCCTGGGGGCGAAGCTGTTTTCCATCGCGGGGCCGGTGCTGGTTTACGGCATCGGCGCATCGGTGCTCACGGGCATGATCTACGCCCTTTTCTTTCATTAAAAATAACGCGGGGAGGGAGCTGCCATGCCGCTCAAGCGCATGGGCCTGCAAACCATCGACCTGCCGCTGCGCCCGGCCGTGTGCGCGTCGGCGGCCTTCGTGGGCAAAAAGGAGGGCGAAGGGCCGCTGGGCGCGCAATTCGACCACGTGGCCCAGGACGAGCTCTATGGACAGGAAACCTTTGAGCTGGCGGAGAAGCGCCTGTACCTGGACGCCATCCGCAAAGCCATTCTCAAGGGTGGGCTGAAGCCCGAAAATGTGCAGTTTCTCCTTGGCGGCGACCTGCTCAACCAGATCATCACCGCCTCCTTTTCCGCACGGGAGTTAGGCATCCCCTTTATCGGACTCTATGGAGCCTGCTCCACCATGGCCGAAAGCCTGTGCCTGGGCGGGATGCTCCTGGACGGCGAGCACGCCTCTACCGTGGTCTGCGCGGCCAGCAGCCATTTCTGCACTGCCGAGCGCCAGTACCGCTATCCTCTGGAGTTCGGCTCCCAGCGCCCGCCGACGGCGCAATGGACCGTGACCGGCGCGGGCGCGGCGCTGCTGAGCCTTGAGCCGTCCGTCCCGCCGCTGGCCCATATTGCGCGCGTCTGCATGGGCCGCGTGGTGGACCTGGGCGTGACCGATGCCAACAACATGGGCGCAGCCATGGCGCCGGCGGCGGCGGACACATTGCTCGCGCTTCTGTCGGACACAGGCACCGCGCCCGCGGACTATGACCTGGTCGTCACCGGCGACCTGGGGCAGGTGGGGCGCGATCTGCTGCTGCAGCTCATGCGCGAGCAGCGCATGCCGCTGGACGAGCGCATCCATCGCGATTGCGGCCTGATGATTTACGACCGCGAGCGGCAGGATGCGCATGCCGGAGGCAGCGGCTGCGGATGCAGCGCCTCGGTGCTGTGCGCCAGCCTTCTGCCCGCCCTCCAGCAGGGCGATCTCAAGCGTATCATCTTTATGGCCACGGGCGCGCTGATGAGCGTGACCAGCAGCCAGCAGGGCGAAACCATCCCCGGCATCGCCCACGCTGTCGTGCTGGAGTCCCCCAAGCTATAAAAAAACCGGGAGGCAAATCCATGTCGGTGCTTTGGATGTATCTGAAAGTCTTTCTGGTGGGCGGCGCGCTGTGCGCCGTGGGCGAGCTTCTGGTGCTGCGCACACGGCTCACGCCCGCCCGCATTTTGGTGTGCTATATCATCGCCGGGGTGCTGCTCAGCGCCATCGGGGTGTACGGCCCGCTGGCGGATTTTGCCGGTGCGGGCGCGACCGTACCCCTTACGGGCTTTGGACATGCCCTGTGTCAGGGCGTGATGGGCGCCGTGGATGAAATCGGGCTTATCGGCGCGTTCACGGGCGGCCTGTCCGCCACGGCGGGCGGCATCGCGGCGGCGGTATTCTTCGGAACGCTGATCGCGCTGGCCTTCAAACCTCGCGCCAAATAGCCGTTTTTTCTGAAGGCCCGGGCTTTGGGGGACGGTTGACAGGACGCCCCCTCCTTTGAGGCCAACACGTGCAGGATGGGTTTGCAGGCCTTGCCGGGCTGGATACCGGCTGCCGGCAAGGCAGCATCGTCCCTCCCCGCTCGTCCCCCTCATTCGTGCCCCGGCCGGGATTTCGGTCTGCGGCCCCAGACGATATTCAGATCCGGCGATAGACTTTTGGGCTTCGGTCCTCCAAACCTCCTGAAACAGGTTTTCTGACACGCTGCGGCGGTCCCGTTTTTCCGGGGCCGCCCTTTTTTTCCTGACTTTGCAAACTTTCCGTCCGGCCGCGCGTCTATCAGGTGAAGGCCTTCAAATGAACCAACCGGCAAGGAGGACAGCCTCATGGACAAGATCGGCTTCGAGGCGAGGGTGCGGGCGCTGTGGCCGGGCATGGTGCGCCTGGCACGGTGCGTTACGCACAGCCATGCCGACGCCGAGGACGCCGCCGCGCAGGCAGTGCTCAACTGCTACCGCCGCCTCGCCTCGCTCCG
>USFL01000136.1 GCA_900553905.1 uncultured Eubacteriales bacterium
CCGCAGGAGTGCGGCGCGCGCACCGGCGTGCGCTGGGCCGAGGTGACGGACGCGCGCGGCCGCGGCCTTCGCTTTACGGCGGACGGCGACATGACCTTCTCCGTGCTCCCCTATACCCCGCACGAGCTGGAAAGCGCCGCGCACAGCTACGAGCTGCCGCCGGTTCACTACACGGTGGTACGCTGCGCCATGCAGCAGATGGGCGTGGGCGGCGACGACAGCTGGGGCGCGCGCACGCATGAGGAATATCTGATCGACGTATCGCGCCGCCTCACCTTCTCCTTTTGCTTCCGGGGGATCGTGTGAAACAGCCCCCGCCGCGCATGCTCCGGTTCTAATCTACAAAACAGCCTTGCTTCAGGCAGCGCCCGAAGCAAGGCTGTTTGTTGTGGAAGGCCGCTCGCCCGTGGAGCCGGGCGGGCGGTCGCTGGTTCCGGGTTATTGGGCCGCCTCGGTCAGGCACTGGGTTACGGCGTCCAAAATGCGGTTGCTGGTCAACGTCGCGCCGCTGACCGTATCGATGTTGACGGAATGATCCGCCACAATCGCCTGCGGCAGGGACTCCAGCGCGGCAGCCGCGATGCTCTCGGTCTCATGCTGCTCGATGATCGTCACCGCGCTGATCTTGCCGTCCGCAATGATGGTTTCAACGGTCATGGCGCCTTCCTGGCCATCCACCGTCGCCGTGTACGTGCCGTCGGCAAGCGCCGCGGACATGTCGAAGCGCACCTCGGCCTCAACCGCTTCCTTCTCAAACAGCTCCATCGGCATCAGCTTGGTCGCCTCGATCAGCTGATAGTTTTCCGCCATCGGCAGCGTCATGGCCATCTCGCCGCAATAACGGCCGAACGCGACGGCGCCCGTTACGCCGGAGCCGCCCATGCCGGAATTGCCAAAGATGAACACCATTTCGCCCGCCACATACAGGCCGGGAATCGGCGTGCCGTTTTCATCCACGGCCTGTCCCTTGGTATTGGACTGCACGCCGCCGATGGTGCGGCTGGTCATGGAGGTCTGCTTCACGGCATAGTACTTGTCGCCCTCGATGGCGTTCCTGGCGGCGTTGTAGAGGTTGTCATCCTCGACAAACACGCGGCCAAACTCGTCGGGTTCGCCGGAGGCGACATGCTCGTTATACGCCTCGACGGTCGCAATCAGGTTTTCCGCCGGCAGGTTCAGCTTCTCCGCCAGCTCCTCCAGGCTGTCCGCCTCGACGATGTAGGGCTTTCCGGCGTCCAGATCAAAGAAGCCGGCCATCATGTTGTTATGCGCAGGGATCTCCAGCAGGTCATCATGAATCTTGTCGGTATACACCTCATACATGGAGGCTTCCGGCTGGTTCTCCAGCGCCTTCTCACGGACATAGATATCCGCGTTGGTTTCGTTGACAAACCGTTCGCCGTTGAGATTGACCCAGATACCGCCTGCAAAGGCGGTCTTGGTGCTCATGATGCGGCCGGTCGTAGGATTGTCAGGGTTGGGCAGGCCCATCGTGATGGTCGGGAAGATGTCCATCGCATACTCGGCAATATCGCCGCCGACTTCCTGCACCATGCGCATGCCGTATCCGTCCGCTCCCGGCAGGGAGGAGGAAATGATGCCGGACGCCGTGGGCTTGAAGTAGCTCATCATCTTCTGGTTGGCCGCATATCCGCCCGTCGCCATCACCACGCCATGCCTGGACGTGAAGAATACCGTGTTGCCATCCGCGTCAACTGCTTCCACCGTCACAATCTGACCCAGGTCGTTGGCATGCAGATGCTTGGCCTCGGTGTTGAAAACGATTTCGATCTTGTCCGCGTGCTCTGCCACCAGCTTGTCCAGCACCTCATGCGTCGCGCTCTTGTAGCGCTCGCTGTCGATGGGCTTGGGCTTGTAGCTTCTGGGATAGGAATAGAGCTTGTGTTCAGGTGCGAACACCGCCTTATGTCCTTCCTCGTCCGTGGTGAACTCACAATCCTTCAGACCGTTTTCCCACAGCCAGTCCACCGCAGGTCCCACCAGCTCGCTGTATTTGTAGAGCAGGTTGGAATTGGGGCGGCCGCCATGCTCCGACCCGGTGTCGATCATGTCCTGATACAGCATGTCCACGCTGTCCTCCAGCAGGCCATCCTCGCGCTGGATGATGGTATCGGCGCCCACCAAAGTACCGCTCGTCACGTTCAGGTTGCCGCCGGTCTTTCCGGTTTTTTCAATGACGATAACCTTTTCCGCCCCGTTCTCAACGGCGCTGACAGCCGCGGACAGGCCAGCGGGGCCCGCGCCCACCACCAGCAGGTCCGCCGTCTCATCGGCGGTTTCGGCCAGGCCGGAAGCGATGACGGATACCAGCAGCAAAGCCGCTGCCAGCAGAGAGATCCATTTTTTCATTTGCGTGATCCTCCTCACAGATTCTCCTTACATGAAACAACAGGCGCTGTCTGCATGAAGCAGAGCGCCGAAATCACAGAATACGAATGACGGCATGAAGGTTGTATTCCCCTGAACAGACCTTAAAAACCAATGCCAACAAACGGCCCGGATGCCTGTTGTCCGCCCATGGCAGAAAAGAAAATAGCCCTTTTGAATCGCAGGTCGAAGATCCGCGTTGGACAATATCGTTGTGCAAAGCCGGCTGCTTCACGGGCATTGCGCTGCCAGCAGTCGACCAGGCTGCGGAAAAGCGTTGGATTCATGGCGTTTTCGGCGGCACCACCCCCTTGTTTTCATGCGTTCTCCGTATTCTGCTCTGATTATATAACACCTATTACCCGAATACAACGGGTCATTATGAAAAAGTCCTGTCAGCTGCATGCCGGCCATCCGAAAAAAAATCAAAAAACATGCTTGATAAAGTCAAGTATCGATGCTATACTTGACTTTGTCAAGAGAAAGGAGGGTTGAGATGTTCCAAACCTTCGCTTACTATCTTTCGGTGCTGTATAAGGACTTTTACGCATATGCGGGCGCGCGGCTGCATCCCCTCGGCGTAAATAACGGGCTGGTGTTCTTCGTCATCTATGTTGGCAAGCACCCCGGCTGCACCCCGTCGGAATTGACCAAGACGCTGCACGTGGACTGGGGCTATTCCCAGCGGTGCATCACCAAGCTGGTTGACGACGGGCTGATTACCAAGGAGAAAGCCGGCCGCTCCTACCAGCTGAAACTGACGGAAAAGGGCGAAGAGGCCTTCCGGGTAAGCCACCAACTGTTTCATGACTGGGATGGGCAAAAGCTGTGCGCCCTGACGGAAGAGGAGCGCAGCACGCTGCTTTCCCTGCTGCACAAAATTGTACGGAAAGAAGATGAATCATCCCATGTATGAGACCATTGCCAGCCCTGTGAACTATGGCGGGCTGACGTTAAAGAACCGGATCATTTTTGCACCCACCACGCTGGGGTTGAAGAAGGATGCCTACCGCGAAAAAATCCGTCAGATCGCTGCCGGCGGATGCGCCATGGTGATTCTGGGCGACGTTCCGGTCGGCCGGTTTGGTTTCGGGCAGAGCCTGTTTACCCGCAAAGGTTTCGCCGCATACCGCGAGGTTACGGACGCCATCCACAGGGAAAACTGTCTAGCCTGTGCCCAGCTCCATCAAAGCGACTCCAACGTGAAAGCGATGCTCAAATATGTGCCGGGCGTGTTGACCAAGAAAATCAGCATGGAAGATCTCCGTCCCCTGCTGAATCAGGAGGTCAGCCCCTACATCTGCGGGCTTTCCACGCAGAAGGTCAGACAGATGGCCGCCAGCTTCGGTCCCGCAGCCGTCCAGGCCCGCAAGGCGGGTTTCGATATGGTGCAGATTCACGGCGACAGGATGTGCGGCAGCTTTGCTTCCCCGGTGTTCAATCACCGCACCGACGAATATGGCGGGTCCATCGAGAACCGCATCCGCTTTGCGGTGGAGGCGGTAACGGCGGTCCGGAGGCTGCTGCCGGATATGCCCATCGACTTCAAGCTCGCCGTGCGGCAGGAAAACCCGCATTATGGAAATGCCGGCGTGCTTGCCCAAGAGCTGCCGGTGGTGGTGCCGGCGCTGGAGCGGGCCGGTGTGACCAGCTTCCATGTAGCGCTTGCCAACCACTCCTCGCTGGAGGATACCATTCCTCCGGCCAAGCACCCCTATTTCGGCGGGGAAGGCTGCTTCCTGCCGTATTGCGACCTGGTTCGCAAGTATACCCGCCTACCCATCTGCGGCGTGGGCGGCCTGACCCGGCCGGATTTTGTGGAGGAGCAGCTGGCCCAGGGCCGGATAGACTGCGCGGCGATGAGCCGCCAGCTGATCGCCGACCCGTCCTGGCCCAACAAGGTGATCGAAAATCATCCTGAACAGGTCAAGCGCTGCGTGCGGTGCAACAAAAAATGCCTGGGCGGCATGATGCGTCACGAGGGCGTTCACTGCATCTATGAGGGGAGGAACGGGCAATGACCTGCGCGATTGTCTATAGCAGCCGGACCGGAAACACCAGGCGGCTGGCCGAGACGGTACAGGCATCCCTGCCGCAGGCATGCCTGTACATGGGGCCGCCGGACGACGCAGCCCTTGCGGCAGATCGCCTCTACATCGGCTTTTGGACGGACAAGGGCACCTGCGATGCCGGTGTCGCGGACTTTCTCTCCAAGGTCAGCGGCAAGGAAGTCTTCCTGTTCGGCACCGCAGGCTTTGGCGGCGAGCCGGCGTACTTCGAAAGCATCCTCGGCCGCGTGGCGCAGTGTCTGGGACCGGGAAACACGGTGATCGGAACGTTCATGTGCCAGGGCCGCATGCCCATGGCAGTGCGGGAGCGGTATGAAAAGATGCTCTCCGCTCCCCCCTCACCCCGGATGCCCGATCCGCGAAAGATGCTGGAAAACTTCGACCGGGCGCTGCCCCACCCGGACGAGGAGGACCTCGCCCGCTTCAAGGCCGCCCTGGCGGCCAGCTGCAGGCCGGCATAAAACAATCCTGTACCCAATCAGAGGATTCCACACAAAAGAAAGAAATGCATGGAGATTATCGCAATGAAAAAGGTTATCTCGGTCCTGTTGGTCATGGTCCTGCTGTGATGCTCCGCCGCCCTCGCGGAGGAAGGAAAGGTGGAAACGTTCTCCGCAGAGTATGAAATGGTGGGGACGACGTCCTCCGGTCAGCCCAAAAACGACACCTTTATTTTTG
>USFL01000137.1 GCA_900553905.1 uncultured Eubacteriales bacterium
TCATGTGGCCGTCCATGCCGCAAAGGCCGATGGCCTTGCCGCCCATGGACTGGATGTAGCCCACGAGGCTCTTGCCCACCTTGCCGGCCAGCACCATTTGCACGATGTCGGCGGCCTCGCGGTCGGTCACGCGCAGGCCGTCGATGAATTCGGACTTCTTTCCGAGGCGTTTGAGAAGGTCGGTGATCTCCGGGCCGCCGCCATGCACCAGCACGACCTTCACGCCCACGAGCGTGAGCAGCAGCAGATCGCCCATCACGGCGCGCTTGAGGTCCTCGTTGATCATGGCATTTCCGCCGTATTTGATGACGACGATTTTCTGGTTATAGGCTTTGATATAGGGGAGGGCCTGAATCAGGACCTCCGCCCGCTGGTCGATGGTCATGGCTTTCTCCTTATGCATCAGGTGCGGTAGTCGCCGTTGATCTTGACGTAGTCGTAGGTGAGGTCGCAACCCCAGGCCTTGGCGGAGGCGCTGCCGCTGTTGAGCGCTACCTGCACGGTGATCTCGTCATCCGTGAGGATCTCCTTGGCGGTCTCCTCGCTGAACGCCACGCCCGCGCCGCCGCGGCATACGGGAATCAGGCCCCGGTTGGAGCGGAAGTTCACGTCCACCTTGCTTACATCCACGTCCGCCCCGGCATAGCCGATGGCGCACAGCACGCGGCCCCAGTTGGCGTCGGCGCCGAAGATGGCGGCCTTGAGCAGGGTGCTCTTGATGACGGCCTTGGCGACCAGCTTGGCAGCAGCGGTGCTCTTGGCGCCCGTCACCTCGCAGGCGAGCAGCTTGGTCGCGCCCTCGCCGTCCTTGGCCATGATGGCGCACAGCTTCTCGCACACCTTGTAGAGCGCCGCGACGAACGCCTCGTAATCCGTGCCCATGCAGGCCTCGATGGGGGCGTTGCCCGCCATGCCGTTGGCCAGGATGGAGACCATGTCGTTGGTGGAGGTGTCGCCGTCCACGCTGAGCATGTTGAAGGTATCGGCCGTCACGGTGGTCAGCGCGCGCTTGAGCGCCACGGAGGAGATGGCCGCGTCGGTGGTGAGGAAGCACAGCATGGTGGCCATGTTGGGCGCGATCATGCCGCTGCCCTTGGAGATGCCACCCAGCTTGCACATTTTGCCGCCCAGGGGGAAGCGCACGGCGACCTCCTTGGAGACGGTGTCGGTGGTCATGATGGCCTCGGCCGCGCGGGTACCGCCGGCGGGGGTGTCCTCCAGCGAATCGGCCAGCTTGCCGAAGTTCTTCTGGAAGGGCTCCAGCGTCATGGGCTGGCCGATCACGCCCGTGGAAGCTACGATCACGTCGTCGGCCTTCACGCCGATGTACTGCTCCACCAGGGCGCACATGCCTTCGGCGATTTCGATGCCGTTGGCGTTGCAGGTGTTGGCGTTGCCGCTGTTGCAGATAACGGCCTGCGCGATGCCGTTTTCCACGTGCTTTTGCGTAACGAGGATGGGCGCGCCCTTGACCAGGTTCTGCGTATAGACGCAGGCGGCGTTGGCGGGCACTTCGCTGACGATGAGGGCCACGTCGCGCCGGGTGCGGTTGCGGCGGATGCCCATGTGCTCGCCCGTGGCGGAGAAGCCCTGCGCGGCTGTTGCGCCGCCGGCGATGAAGGTGATTTCTGACATTGTGATCCCCCTTCCAGATTGCTCAAAAAGCGGACGGGCAAGGCCCGCCCGTCAAAGCGCCAGCCCCGTGAGAGGCGGCGCGCCCAGGACCAGGTTGAGACATTCGATGGCCGCTCCGCAGGCGCCCTTGCCTAGGTTGTCAAAGCGCGCGTAGGCGATCATGCGCTCGTCGTTGCCGGTGACCAGCAGCTCCATGCGGTCGCTGCCGCTGAGGGCCATGCTGTCGATGACGGCTTCGGGGTTGTCCTCCAGCACCCGCACCAGCGCCGCGCCCTCGAAAAATGTGCGGTAGGCGCCGCTCACCTCGGCGAGCGAAGCCCTGCGGGACAGGATGCCCTCGGTGAGCGGGAGGCTCACCAGCATGCCGCTGAACACGTCCATCACCACAGGCTGGAACACCGGCGCACGGTTCAGGCCGCATACGTGCATGATCTCGGGCAGGTGCTTGTGGCTCTGACCCACGGCGTAGGGCCGCGGCGCGTGCAGCTCGCCGGGCCGGTCGGGCGCCTCGTAGTCGGCGATCATGCGCTTGCCGCCCCCGGAATAGCCCGTGAGCGACAAAAGCGACAGCGGCGCATCCGGCGAAAGGAGGCCGGCGTCCACCAGCGGCTTGATCAGCGCGATACACCCGCTGGCATGGCAGCCCGGCACGGCGATGCGCCGGGCGCTGCTAACGGCCTTGGCCTGCGCCGCCCCCAGCTCCGGAAAGCCGTATGTAAAACGCGGGTCCGTGCGGTGGGCGGTGGAGGCGTCCAGAATCACGCCTTCCGACTCGCCCAGGGCGGCCACCAGCTCGCGGCTGGCGGCGTCGGGCAGGCAGAGGATGGTGGCGTCGGCCCGGCGGGCCATGGCGGCGCGGGCGTCAAGGTCCTTGCGCTTCTCCTCCGGGAGCGAGAGGAGCGAAATGTCCTCCCGCCCGGCGAGGCGATCCCGCACCCGCAGGCCCGTGGTTCCCTGGTCGCCGTCGATGAATACGCTGAACATGGCTTACAGCTTTCCCTTCAGAAGCGTCGCCCGCGCGGCGATGGGCAGGCCGAAGAGGTTGATGAAGCCGGCGGCGTTCTTCTGGTCGTAGACATGATCCTCGCCGAAGGTGGCGATCTCCTCGCTGTAGAGCGAATAGGGAGAGGTGACGCCGGCGTTGATGATGTTGCCCTTGTAGAGCTTGAGCTTGACTTCGCCGGTGACGGTCTTCTGCGTTTCGGTGACGAAGGCGGCCAGCGCCTCGCGCAGCGGGGTGAACCACTGGCCGAAGTAGACCAGCTCGGCGTAGCGGTTGGCGACCAGCTCCTTGTAATGCTGGGTGTCACGGTCCAGGCAGATGGTTTCCAGCACCTGATGCGCGCGATAGAGGATGGTGCCGCCGGGGGTTTCGTACACGCCGCGGCTCTTCATGCCCACGAGGCGGTTTTCCACCATGTCGCACAGGCCCACGCCGTTTTCGCCGCCCAGCTTGTTGAGGTATTCCATCATGGCGACGGGGTCGAGCTGCTTGCCGTCAACCGCCACGGGAATGCCCTTCTCAAAGGAAAGGGTCACATAGGCGGGCTTGTCGGGAGCCATTTCGGGGCTGACGCCCATCTCCAGGAAGCCGGGCTTGTTGTACTGCGGCTCGTTGGCCGGGTCTTCCAGGTCCAGGCCCTCGTGGCTCAGGTGCCAGAGGTTCTTGTCCTTGGAATAGTTGGTTTCGCGGCTGATTTTGAGGGGGACGTTGTGCTTTTCGGCATAGTCGATTTCCTCCTCACGGCTCTTGATGCTCCATTCGCGCCACGGGGCGATGATGGCCAGCTCCGGCGCAAAGGCCTTGATGGTCAATTCGAAGCGCACCTGGTCGTTGCCCTTGCCGGTGCAGCCATGGCAGATGGCGTCTGCGCCTTCCTTCTTGGCGATCTCCACGATGCGCTTGGCGATGATGGGCCGCGCGAAGCTGGTGCCCAGCAGGTATTCACCCTCATATACAGCGCCCGCCTGCATGGTGGGATAGATGTAGTCGGTGATGAATTCCTTTTTCAGGTCCTCGACGTAGAGCTTGCTCGCGCCGGTTTTGAGGGCCTTTTCCTCCAGCCCCTCCAGCTCCGTGCCCTGGCCCACGTCGCCGGAGACGGCGATGACCTCGCAGTTGTTATAGTTCTCCTTGAGCCAGGGGATGATGATGGAGGTGTCCAGCCCGCCGGAATATGCGAGCACAACTTTCTGAATATCCTTCTTGGCCTTGGGTGCCATAGCAAATGCCTCCTTGAATGATTATGCATGTATTATGCATATTATGCAGGGGCTTGTCAAGGGGTCCTACGTATTTTTTTGGAGAATGTGCAAAAGATTTTTTGTTCGGGGATACCAAAAAAGGAGGAAAGCCAATCGGCGTTTCCTCCTTTTTTGTATGAATATGGGGAAATCAACCCTTTGCCGGTATCCGCAGCCGGATGACGCCCGGCAGGGCTTTCAGCTGGGTCTGGAGCATGTCGTCGGGCTCACGGTCCAGCTCGAGGACGGTGACGGCCATATCGCGGCGGCTCTTGTTGAGCATGTTGTTGATGTTGATCTTGCGCGCGCCGATGGCGGCGGAGATGGCCGACACCATGCCGGGCTCGTTTTCATGGATGATGAGCACGCGCACGCCCTCGCTGTGGCCCAGGAGGATCTCCGGGAAATTGACGGAATTGCGGATCTGGCCGTCCTCCAGATAGTCGCGCAGCTCGCGGGCGGCCATGTCGGCGCAGTTGACCTCGCTTTCGGGCGTGGAGGCGCCCAGGTGCGGAATGGCGATGGCGTTCTTCATCTTGAGCACGTCCTGGGTGGGGAAGTCGGTCACGTAGCTGGCGACCTTGCCGCTTTCCAGCGCGGCGGCCAGGGCCTGCGCGTCGGCCAGCTCGGCGCGGCTGAAGTTGAGCAGATGCACGCCGTCCTTCATCTGGGCGATGGAGGCCGCGCCGAACATGCCGCGGGTGGCGTCGGTGAGGGGCACATGGACGGTGATATAGTCGGCGGACTGATAGATCTCATCCACGGAGGAGGAGCGCTTGATGGCGCGGCTGAGGGACCAGGCGCTTTCCACGCTGATAAAGGGGTCGTAGCCGATGACGTTCATGCCCAGGCCCTGTGCGGCGGCGTTGGCCACGAGCGCGCCGATGGCGCCCAGGCCGATGACGCCCAGCGTCTTGCCGCGCACCTCGGGACCCGCGAACTGGGCCTTGCCCTTTTCGACCAGCTTGGCGACCTCCGCGCCCTGACCGTCCAGGGTGCGCGCCCAGTCGATGCCGCCGGCCACGTTGCGGCTGCCCAGCATGAGGCCGCAGATGACCAGCTCAGCCACGGCGTTGGCGTTGGCGCCGGGGGTGTTGAAGACCACGATGCCGCGCTTGGTGCACTCGTCGATGGGGATGTTGTTGGTGCCCGCGCCCGCGCGCGCGATGGCCAGCAGGCTG
>USFL01000138.1 GCA_900553905.1 uncultured Eubacteriales bacterium
TGCGCGCGCGCCTCTCTCCGGAGGACCCGCTGCTCTTTGCCGTGGGCGACGGCAATCACAGTCTGGCCGCCGCCAAGGCCTGCTGGGAGGAGATCAAGCGCGGCCTGACGCCCCAGGAAACGGTCGTGCATCCCGCGCGCTTTGCCATGGTGGAGCTGGAGAACATCCATGACGACGCGCTGCGCATGGAACCCATCCACCGGGTGCTGTTCGGCTGCGACGGCGATGACCTGCTGGACGAAATCGCCGCCTTTGCCGCTGAAAAGGGCGCTGCCATCGCCGCGGGGCCCCAGGCGCAGGAGATCACCGTCGTCTATGAGGGCAAGGAGGTCACCCTCGGCATCGAGGGCTCGCCCTATAAGCTGGCCGTGGGCACGCTGCAGGCCTTTCTGGATGGATGGCTGCTCTCCCATCCCCAGGCACGGCTGGACTACATTCACGGCGAGGATACCGTTCGCACGCTGGTGGCGGGCGAAGGCGCCGTTGGCTTCCTGCTGCCCACGCCCGAAAGGGACCGGCTGTTTGACACCATTCGCACGGAGGGCGCGCTGCCCCGCAAGACCTTCTCTCTGGGCTCCGCCAACGAAAAGCGATACTATCTGGAATGCCGACGGCTGTGACAGGCGCACAATCAGGCCCGGTCCCTTGCGGCCGGGTCTTTTTGTGTGCCGTCATATCCCGCCGCATCTTCGCATATGCCTCTGAAAAAACAAGAAAAAGTCAAAAAACGTATTGCCTGATATTGTAATTTGGAATAGAATTTATTGAAATCATGTATGATTTTATAGCGAATTTTTATGGAGGTTTCTATCATGAAGAAAAAAGCGCTTCTTATCCTGTCCGCCTTGGTTCTGGCGCTTTGGCCTGCCTTGTCACACGCCGTGGAGCTGCGCGGCTATGATTCCGAGCTGGGTTACGAGTACGTGGCGCTGGGCCGTTGCCCCCAGGATGAGGACGGCGGCGTGCGGGATATCATCTGGCGCGTGCTGGAAGTGAAGGACGGCGAGGCTTACCTGTACAGCGAATCCATTCTCTTCAACCACCGCGTGCACGAAGATGACGAGGAGTACGAGGATTTCGGCGGCCAATGGAACCTCACGGAGCTGTATCAGCTTTTGCACGAGGAAAAGCTGGAACAGTGGTTTACCGCGGAAGAACTGGAGCACCTTGTATTCAGCGATGAACTGGGCTACCTCTTTCTGGCCACCGGAGAGGATCTGAAAAACCGGGAGTACGGCTTCTCCAGCGATAAAGCCCGTCAGGGCTACGGCACTCCCTACGCGCTTGCCAACGGGCTCTTCCGCTATTCCAACGGTTCTTCCCCGTATTGGACGCGGTCGCAGTCCTCGACCAAAGCCTATGGCACCCGCTGCACCAAAGTGGATGGACGCTTGGGTTATATTCGCTGCGTGGTGATGAACGAAGGGGTGCGTCCCGCCGTTCGGCTGTCCCTGACAGGCCTGGAGCTGGCCGGCAGCGGCACGCTTGAGGATCCCTACCGCCTGACGAGGTGAGCTCCCCATGAAAAAACTGTTTTTGTGTCTGCTGCTTCTGGGAGCGTTGCTGCTGCTTCCCGCCATAAGCGGCGCGGCCTCCCAGGCGCAGGACATCACCGCAGCCTGTGAGATCCGAACCTCCGGCGGCAACGACGTCGCGCGTCTGTATGACCGCCAATATACCACCCGTTGGACCGGACGCGAGCGCCGGGAAACCTGGATTGAATGTACCACCGACGAAGCCACGCCCGCCGGCTGCCTCTATGTGTGCTTCGCCGTCATGCCCGATGAGTGGCGCGTGGAAACGCAGGTGGACGATGAATGGGTTCCGCTGGTTTCCGGCGGAACCGACTATATGCACACCTGCGTGGAGCTGGGCGGCGTAACGCACTTTCGACTGTGGGCACGCTTTGACAAGGCGCAGTCCCTGATCATCAACGAGCTGTTCGTGCTGGGGGAGGGAGACTTGCCTTCCTGGGTGCAGGTGTGGGAGCCGGCGCCGGAGAAGGCCGATCTGTTGGTGCTGGCCGCCCATCCCGATGACGAGCTGATCTATTTCGGCGGCCTGCTCCCCACCTATGCCACGGAGCAGGGCAAAAAGACCGTGGTGGTCTACATGACCGATTCCAACACCACCCGCATGAGCGAGCTGCTCAACGGCCTGTGGGAGGTGGGCGTGCACAGCTATCCGGTGATCGGTCCCTTCTATGACGGCTACTCCTACTCTCTGGAGGAGGGCTACAGGAAATGGCCCAAAGCCCAGGCGCGCGCCTTTGTCATGGAGCAGATCCGCCGCTACCGGCCCGACGTGGTCGTCAGCCACGATGTAAACGGCGAGTATGGCCACGGCGCGCACCGCGTGTGTGCCGATGTCGCGCTGTATTGCGTGCAGAACTGCATGCGGCTGGATGTGGAAAGCGAATCCGCCGCGGAGTATGGCCTGTGGACCGTGCAGAAGCTTTACCTGCATCTTTACGGAGACGACCCGCTGGAGCTGGACTGGAACGTGCCGCTCTCCTCGCTCGGCGGGCGTACAGGCCTGCAGGCGGCGCAGGATGCCTATGCGCTGCATGTGACGCAGCAGAATACCAATTATGTCGTAACCGACGAGGGGCCGTACAGCTGCGCGCTCTTCGGGCTGGCCTACACCACCGTGGGCAAGGATGTTGCGCGCAACGACCTGTTTGAAAACGTCGTTCCCGGCGGCGTCAACCCCTCGGCCTACGCCACCCCTGCCCCCGAGCATATCGATTTTGCCCGGCCGGAGGTTACCTGTGAATGGCCGGCTTCTCTGGCCTGCGAGCGCGACGCGCTGGGCTATCCCGTTGAGGGCGAGCAGGTGCTCTGGGACGAGGAGGCGGGGCTCTGGTTCTACGCTTCCCCCTCGCTGGTGGTGCGCATAGACCGATTTTTCGATCAGGAGGGGCCCATCACCTGGTATGAAGCCGAAGTATTTGCCGACACGTCGGTCAATCGTTTCGGTTCCGTGCTCTTTGACCCCTCCGATCCCGAGCGCCAGCACGTGCAGCCCGCGCGCATCGCCACGGAAAATCAGGTGGTTTTCGGCATGAACACGGACTACTACACCTACCGCACCGGGAGAGGCCTCACGGTGGGCATCATCATCCGGGGCGGAGAGGTGCTTTATGACGACGCCCCCAAAACCCTGCGCGATAAATTTCCCAATCTCGACACCCTGGCCATGTTCTCCAACGGCGACTGGGACGTGTTTGACTTCAACGCCCATATCGCCGAAGACTATCTCAGGATGGGCGCGGTGGACGTCTTTTCCTTCGGTCCATGGCTGTTCCGCGGCGAGGAGATCAACCCCTATGTGGTCCAGTCCGCACGGGGCGTGTACAATGAACCGCGCTGCGCCGTAGGCATGTACGAAAACGGCCATTATGTGGCCGTAGTGGTGGAAGGACGTATGGGCAAGGAAAGCGTCGGCATAAGCCTTCCGGACCTGTGCGAGCTGATGCGCCAAACCGGCTGCACGCTTGCCATCAACCTCGACGGCGGGCAGACGGCCGCCTTCACCTTCATGGGCCAGCGCATCACGCGCGTAGGTACCTACAGCGGCGGACGTACCTACCCGCGCACCACCACCGAGATCATCGGCATCGGCCGCTCCGATCTGATCGATCCCACCGCCGAAACCGAATAAACCGCGCCGCGCGAACCGTTCCACAGAAAGACGCCAGTCGCGCGGCTTTTTCATGCCACACGACCGGCGTCTTTCTTTTCCCATTTTCTCACGCCGCGCGTCGGCGCTTTCTGCGCTCCATCAGCACCACAGCCACCATCATCACCACCGTGACCACATAGGGCGCCATGGCGGTCAGGTCGCTGGGCATGTACTTTTGCATGCGCAGGCCCAGCGCCTCGATGAACCCGAACAGCAGCGCCGCCAGAAACACCTTCGGCGGATTGCCGCGTCCGAAAATGACGCAGGCGAACGCCACATATCCGCGCGAGGCGCTCATATTCTCCGAGAACATCGTCAGATAACCCAGCGACAGGTGCGCGCCCGCCAGCGCGCTAAGCAGCCCGCACAGCACGCTGGCCAGGCATTTCATGCGTTCGGGGCTCCTGCCCGCAGCGGTCAGCGCGTCGGGGTATTCGCCCGACGCCCGCAGGTGGAAGCCCATGGGCGTCTTGTAGATAAACGCCCAGCAAACGGGCACCAGCAACCAGCTGACATAGACCAGCAGCGTGTTGCCGCTGAGCAGGGGACCGATCACGGGGATATCCTTGATCAGCGGAATCTCGATCGTGGGCAGGGGCACGATCGCGGGGTCGGAAAACGAGCCCTTCACGTCAAAGATGTTGCGCAGAAGGAACACCGTCAGCCCGCCCGCGAAGATGTTCAGCGCCACGCCGATGATAAATTCATCGCTTTTGAACTTGATGACGAATACATAGTAGAACAGGCCCAGCAGCAGCCCCACCAGCAGCGCGCACGCGACGCCCGCGACCCAGCTGCCCGCGAAGTAGCTGCCCAGCACCGCGAAGAATGCGCCGGTCAGCATCATGCCCTCGATGCCGATGTTGGTGATGTTCACATGCTGGGTCATCAGGCAGCCCAGTGCCGCCAGCCGCCTCATGCCTCTGCCTCCGGCAGGATCTGCCGCCCATCCAGCACCGCCTGGACCAGATGGTCCCCCTCATACCGCAGTTTGAGCGAGAAGAAGGGACAGTCGGTCTCCAGCAGCCGCAGGAAGATGCGGTCCCCCTCCCAGAGGGTCAGTTCCATCAGGCGTCCCCGGTGAATCCACTCCAGATCCCCCTCATCGCAGTCCTTGATCTCCCCGGAGAAGTCCTCCGAGTCAAAAAGGTGCATATACTCGGTGCCGTACTCGTCCGATACAAAGGTGACAATCCCCCGGTACCGCCAGCTGTGCAGGGTGAGTCCGGTCTCCTCCAGCACCTCCCGGCAGAGGCAGTCCTCGGGGCTCTCCCCGGCTTCGAACTTGCCGCCGATGCCGATCCATTTATCCTTGTTGAGGTCGCCCTCCTTCTTCACCCGGTGGAGCATGAGGTATTCCTCGCCCCGCTT
>USFL01000139.1 GCA_900553905.1 uncultured Eubacteriales bacterium
GAGGCTTTCTGGGAGGCCATGCCTTTTGCGCCCACCGGCGCGCAGCGGCTCACGCTTGGGGAAATCGCCCGCGATCTGGCCACCCCGCATGCCATGGCGCGCATGGTGCAGGGCGACGTGGGGAGCGGCAAGACCGCCGTGGCCATGGGCGCGATGCTGCTGTGCGCGGAGGCGGGATGGCAGGCGGCGCTCATGGCGCCCACTGAGCTGCTGGCCCGTCAGCATTATGAAGGCATGCGGCCTTTCTTTGAGGCGCAGGGCTATTCCTGCGGCCTGCTGGTGGGCGGTATGCCCGCGGCGCGGCGCCGGGAGGCGCTGGAAAGCATCGCATCAGGCGCATGGCGCGTGGTGGTGGGCACGCATGCGCTCATCAGTCGCGATGTGGTCTATCACCGCCTGGGCCTGTGCGTGACCGACGAGCAGCACCGATTCGGCGTGGCCCAGCGCACCGCTCTGCTCAACAAGGGCGGGGATGGCACGCACGCCCCGCATCTGCTGGTGATGAGCGCCACGCCCATTCCGCGTTCCCTGGCGCTGGTGCTCTACGGCGATCTGGACCTGTCCGTCATTGACGAGATGCCTCCCGGCCGCCTGCCGGTGAATACGCGCATCGTGAGCGAGAGCAAGCGCGAGGCCATGTATGGCTTTCTGCGTGACCAGCTCGCCGCCGGGCGGCAGGCCTATATCGTCTGCTCGCTGGTGGAGGAGGACGAGGACGGCGGAGAAGGGGATCTCAAGGCCGTCAAGGCGCACGCGCAGGAGCTGGCCCGCGGTCCGCTGAAGGGCTTTCGCGTGGGCCTGACCTACGGCGGCCAGCCCTCGCGGGAAAAGACCGCCGCACTGGCGGGTTTTGCGGCGGGCAGCACCCAGGTGCTGGTGGCCACCACCGTGATCGAGGTGGGGGTCAACGTGCCCAACGCCACGGTGATGATCGTCGAGGACGCGGACCGCTACGGCCTGGCCCAGCTGCATCAGCTGCGGGGCCGCGTGGGACGGGGAAACGGGCAGAGCTGGTGCTTCCTCATGGCGCGGCCCAACGACCGTCTGCGCGCGCTGGCCGCTACGAACGACGGCTTCGAGATAGCCCGCGCAGATCTGGAGCAGCGCGGGCCGGGCGAATTGCTGGGCGCGCGCCAGCATGGCGCGGCGGCCTCGCTGGCCGTAGGCAATTCACAGCTGCTCTATGAGGCCGCGCGCTGTGCCGAGGAGCTGTGGACCCTGTCAGAATGGGCCCCGGAGCGCGACGCGGTGGCCGGGCAGGCCCGCCTGCGGCTTCAGCAGCTGGAGGAGCGCGTCTCCATCAGCTGAAGAATGAAGATTGAAAAATGCCCGGCGTGGCGGTACAATAAGCAGGGCATATTGCTCCGAAAGAAAGGACGTTATCATGCACATCGTGCTTTACGAGCCGGAAATCCCGCAGAACACGGGCAACATCGCGCGCACCTGCGCGGCCACGGGCAGCATGCTGCACCTGATCGAGCCCCTGGGCTTCGAGCTGTCGGACCGCTATCTCAAGCGGGCCGGGCTGGATTACTGGCACATGATGCAGTATCGCGTGTATGCGGATTTCGAGCGCTTTTTGCAGGCCTGGCCGGAGGCGCGCATGCACTTTCTCACCACCAAGGCCCCGCGCGCCTACACGGAGGCGGCATACGGGCCGGACGACTTTCTGGTCTTTGGCTGTGAAACGCGCGGCCTGCCGGAGTCGCTGCTTTCGCGGGTATATGACCGCTGCGTGCGCATCCCCATGGCGCCGGGTGCACGCAGTCTGAATTTGAGCAATTCCGTGGCTATCGTCGTCTACGAGGCGCTCAGGCAGCAGGGCTTTCCCGGCCTTGAGGCGCAGGGCAGCCTGACGGGACGCGAGGACGCCTCCGCCCCGTGGATGGATTACGTGTGACCATTCGTTGTCACAAGGGAGGGATGCATATGGACGAACGCACGCGCCGCTTTCAGCGCCACGACGACCAGCAGGAGGACGAGCTGCGCCTGGACGAGGTGCTGGAGCCCTATGAGCAGGACGAACCGGAGGCTTACGACGCCGCCGCGCCGGACTTCGCACCCTACGGCGACGCCCAGCCGCCCTATGAGGAGCAGCCCTATGATGAAAACCCGTCGGCTTACGAGCCGCCCTACGAGGAGGAAAACCAGCCCTCCTATGGCGATCCCTATGACGAGGAATATTCCGATTACCATGAAGCCATAGACGAGGCCGTGAGCCAGGCCGGACGGTTCAGGGTGGCGATGGGCGTGTTCGACACCGTGAGCATTCTGGTGGGCATCGGGGTGATCCTTTTGCTGGTGGCGATGCTGGTATCGCTGGTGAGCTGGCTTCGGTCGGATATCCTGCATTCCGCGCTGCTTTTGCAAAGCGGCCTGCAATAACCGCCCTTGGAGGGAAGGCTGTCATGCGTATTTCATGGGAGCAGCTTAGCCACAATATTGAAAGCTGTCAGGCCTGCGGATTGGCCGCCGGGTGCCGGCGCAAGGTGCCCGGGCAGGGCGATCCGCACGCGCCGCTGATGCTGATCGGGGAAGGTCCCGGCGAGCAGGAGGACCGGCAGGGACTGGCCTTTGTGGGGCCCGCCGGGCAGCTGCTTACGCGCATGCTTGCCGCCATTTCGCTTCCGCGTGACCGCGTCTACATCTGCAACGTGGTCAAGTGCCGCCCGCCCAACAACCGCCAGCCCACGCCGGAGGAGATGGCTGCATGCCTGCCGCACCTGCGCGGACAGGCGGCGCTGGTGCGGCCGCGGGTGATCCTGCTGCTGGGCGCCACGGCGGTTGCGGCCGTGCTGGGGCCGCAGGAGCGCATCACGCGCTGCCGGGGCCGGTGGTTTGAACGCAAGGGAACCCACATCATTGCAACCTACCACCCCTCGGCCCTGCTGCGCGATCCCTCCAAAAAACGCGCCGCATGGGAGGATCTGCAAAGCCTGCGGCAGCGGCTCATCGAGCTTTCGCTCTATCCCGACCTATTGAAGGAGGACAGGCCATGAACGCCATGGACCGGTTTCGCAGGGACTGCGCCGCTTTTTTCGACGAACTGGGGTCTGGGGCGCAAAAGCCGCTGGTCTTTGGCGACGGGCAGGCGGACGGACCGGTGCTCATGTTGGTGGGCGAGGCGCCGGGCGAGCAGGAGGCGCTGGAGGGTCGGCCCTTCGTGGGCAAGGCCGGGCGCAACCTGGCCGGTTTTCTGGAGGCGCTGGGCCTGCGCCGGAGCGAGATTTACATCACCAACGTCGTCAAGGTCCGGCCCACGCGCGTAAGCTCCGCGGGCCGTGTCATCAACCGTCCGCCCAGCCGTGAGGAAAAGGCGCTCTTCACCCCGTGGCTCATGCGCGAGGTCGCGGTGGTGCGCCCGCAGGCGCTGGTCACGCTGGGCAATGTGGCGCTGCAGGCCTTTGTACGCGAAACCGTGGGCCAGGCGCACGGCGCGTGGCGGCGCGCCGTGGTGGCTCCGCCGGAGGCGGCCGCCTTCACGCTGCCCCTGTTTGCGCTGTACCATCCCGCCTCGGTCATCTACAATCCTGCGCTCAAGGAACGCTACGAGCAGGACCTGGCGGCGCTCGCCGCCTCTCTGCGCGCGCCCTTGGACGGTCCGGGCGACATTTGAGCGCTCCCTCGGCGGCCTTAAGCGTGCGCCGCATGACAAAACGGCGCTCCTGTGATAGGATAGCATTGAAGCCGCGGGCGTGCCCGCCGGTCAAACGGGAGGGATAACATATGTGGGAACTGCTCTTGGCCAATCTGCCCATTATCGCCTGTTTTCTGCTGGGACTGGGACTCCTGATCGTGGAGGTTTTCATGCCGGGCTTTGGCCTGCCGGGCATTTCGGGCATCATTCTGGAGGTAGTGGCCATCGTGCTCACCTACCTGTGGCATGGCGGCCTGGCCGCCCTTGGCATGACGCTGATCATCCTGGCGGTGGTTGGCATCGTCATATCGCTGGCCCTGCGCTCGGTCAACAAGGGCCGGCTGTCCAAATCGCCCATCATCCTCAACGATGAGGAAAGCGCCGCCGACGGCTACGTGGCCACGCGGGATATGGAGGTCTTTCTGGGTAAGGAAGGCGTGACCACCACCGTGCTGCGGCCCACCGGCATGGCCGAGTTTGAGGGGGTCAAGCTCAACGTCGTGGCCGACGGGGAATACATCCCCAAGGACGCGCGCGTCCGCGTGGACCATGTGGAGGGCGCCCGCGTGGTGGTGCGCAGGCTGCGCACGGCGGAAGAATGATCATTTGCGCCTGGCGTGTCACGTAAGGGGACCGCGCCCGGACGCATCGAAATCATAAGGAGGAATCATCATGAACGCACAATCCCTGCTCATGTCGGCCGCCTATTACATGGAGGACGCGTCAAGCCCCGTCAGCACGCTGCTGTGGATCGGCCTGGCCGTTCTGGTGGCCATCATCCTGGTGGTGGTGTTCCTGCGCTTCGTGCCGCTGGGCCTGTGGATTACCTCGCTGGCGGCGGGCGTGCACATCAGCATCAGCTCCCTGGTGGGCATGCGGCTGCGCCGCATCCAGCCCAAGCGCCTGGTCGAGCCGCTCATCAAGGCCCGCAAGGCCGGACTGGACGTTACCCTGTCCAAGCTGGAAACGCATTTGCTGGCCGGCGGCAACGTCGATCGCGTGATCAACGCGCTTATCGCCGCCCAGCGCTCCAACATTGAAATGCCCTTTGAGAAAGCCTCCGCCATCGACCTGGCTGGCCGCGACGTGCTGCAGGCCGTGCAGATGAGCGTAACGCCCAAGGTGATCGAAACGCCCGTGGTGGCCGCCATCGCCAAGGACGGCATTGAGCTGCGCGCCAAGGCCCGCGTGACCGTGCGCACCAACATCGAGCGCCTGGTCGGCGGCGCGGGGGAGGAGACCATCATCGCCCGCGTGGGCGAGGGCATCGTCACCACCGTGGGCTCCAGCGAAACCCACAAGCAGGTGCTGGAGAACCCGGACCTGATCAGCCGCACGGTGCTCAACAAGGGCCTGGACGCCGGTACGGCATATGAGATTCTCT
>USFL01000140.1 GCA_900553905.1 uncultured Eubacteriales bacterium
TACCGGCCCGAATGGCTGTATTTTTGCACCAATCCCATCCATACGACCGACGCTTATTCGAAACAGGAGAAGCTGCGCTCGCAGTTCGCGCTGGGTGAGCTGACGGCGGAGGCGTTTGCCGCCGGGCTGGATGAGATTTGTGCGGCCCAGTAAGTAAGAAGAGGCACTTCCGAAGCCCGGGGAATGTTCCCGGCGCATCAGGGGCGGGGAGGACAAAACCTCCCCGCCCGCTTGCTTTGTATGCTCGTCAGAAGCCAAGCAGACTGCCGGCGCCTGCGGTCAGCGCGCAGAGCGCCGCCCCTGCGAGCGTTGGCAGAAGCACCGCGACGGCCGTCCATTTCAGGCTGCGCGTCTCCTTGTACACCGTCAGGGTGGTGGTCGAGCAGGGCCAGTGGAACAGGGAAAACAGCGCCACGCAAGCGGCGGTTTTCAGCGTCCATCCGTTGGCTACCAGCAGCGCCCGCAGGCTGTCCAGCCCCTGCGCCTCCACCAACGTGCCCTGGCACAGGTAGGTCATCAGCATGATGGGAAGCACGATTTCGTTGGCGGGAAAACCCAGGATGAAGGCCAGCAGAATCACGCCATCCATGCCCAGAAACCGGCCGGCGGGCTCCAGCGCATCCGCCAGCAGGCGCAGGACTTGCGCATCGCCCACGCGAAGGTTGGCCAGCAGCCAGATGATCAAACCGGCCGGCGCGGCCACCGTGACCGCGCGGCCCAGCACGAACAGCGTGCGGTCCAGCACGGAACGGATGAGCACCTGGCCTACCTTGGGACGGCGGAAGGGCGGGAGTTCCAGCGCGAAGGCAGACGGCATCCCCTTGAGGAGCGTGGCGGACAAGAGCCGGGAGCAGCCCAGCGTAACGCCTACGCACAGCACGATGAACATTAGCAGAATTGCCGCGCCTGCCAGCGAAACCGCCGGCCCCTGCACGAACACAAAAAACATGGAAATCAGGGCGATGAGCGTGGGGAAGCGGCCGTTGCAGGGCATCAAGGCATTGGTCAAAATGGCGATCAGCCTTTCGCGCGGGCTTTGGATGATGCGGCAGCCCATCACGCCCACGGCGTTGCAGCCCAGGCCCATGCACATGCACAGCGCCTGTTTGCCGCAGGCGTGGCAGCGCTGGAAGCAGCGGTCCAGATTGAACGCAACGCGAGGCAGAAAGCCCAGGTCCTCCAGCAGGGTAAAGAGCGGGAAGAAAATCGCCATGGGCGGCAGCATCACCGAGATCACCCAGCTGGTCACGCGGTATACGCCCGATACGAGCGGCTCTACCAGCCATGCGGGCGCGCCAAGTCCCGTGAGAAAGGCGGCCAGCTTCGGCTCAAATCCGCCAAGCGTTTCGCTCAGCCACGCGGACGGAACATTCGCACCCGACAGGGTCAGGTACAGCACCAACCCCAGCAGCGCCAGCATGAGCGGGATGCCGAAACGCCTGCTGGCCAGCAGCCGGTCGATGCGGAGCTGCCGGCGGTCCGCGGCCGATTGCGCCGGGCGGCTGACCACGCGGCGGCACAGTTCGCCCGCCGCGCGGTATCCTTCGGAAATGACCGCGCCCACCAGCCGTTCCTTGAAGAAGCCGGCGCGCTCCAGCGTGCTTTTCTGCGCCTGTACCACTTGTCTGAGCGCATCCCGCTCCGCCTCCGCCGCCTCGGACAGAAGGTGCGACAGAAAGCCGTCGTCCCCTGCCAGGGCGCGAAGGGCGGCAAAGCGGGCTGTCCCGGCCGACGCAATGGCGGGAACAGCCTTTTTGATCTGCGCCTCAATCACATCCCGCGCCTGCTCCACCTCTCCGGGATAGCGGAGGAGAGAGGGAGATGCGGAGGACCTGCCCTGCGCCGCCTCTTCCACGCGGCGCTTCAGCTCGTTCAGCCCCTGCCGGTTCCGGGCGCTGATGCCCACTGCCGGCAGTCCCAGCAGCTGCTCCAGAAGGGCGGCGTTTACCTCCATCCCCCTTGCGCGTGCCTCATCCATCATGTTGATGCAGAGTACCATGCGCGGGCAAGCCTCCGCTGCCTGCAAGGCCAGGTTCAGGTTGCGTTCCAGGCAGGTGGCGTCGCATACCACGATCACCGCGTCCTGCGCTTCAAAGGTCAGGCAGTCGCTTGCGACCATTTCCTCCGGCGAACCGCTGAGCAGCGAATAGGCGCCCGGCAGGTCCGTGAGCGTCCAGTCCGCCTCCGCTCCGCGCACCTGGCCGCGCGCGGTGTCCACCGTTTTTCCGGCCCAGTTGCCCGTGTGCTGCCGAAGCCCGGTGAGGGCGTTGAACACTGTGCTCTTGCCCACGTTCGGGTTGCCGCACAGTGCGATGCGCAGGGCGCTCATCTTGCGCCTCCGTCCGCACGGCACAAAACGGTGCGCGCATCGCAGCCGCGAAGCGCCACCACCGTGTCCCGGATGCGGTAGGCTCTGGGATCTCCGAAAGCGGAAGGAAACAGGCAGGTAACGCGGCTGTTTTCGGTAAATCCCAAATCGCACAGGCGGGACCGCATCGCTCCTGTGCCGGTCAGCTGCGCAACGCAGGCGCTTTCGCCGCTTGCCAGCCTATCCAATGTAAAGGCTTGTTCCATCAGGATCGCACCACCTTGCTATCTACGTTCAGGGACGGAGGGGGGCTGCCTTCTCGCCCTGTTTTCAGGGTATGACGGCCCTGCCAAAGCGTGCGATGCTTGCCATTTCGCGCAAGGCATGGTACCATACGGTTGGGCGGCGCGCCCGAAACGAGCATGGATTTACCTGCAATCGCCGCGCCGCGAAGCGCGTTTTATGCGCGGAACCGTTCGCCTTGGTTTGAAAAAGGAGGCCGCTTGATCATGCTTTGCAAACGACGGTCCATTCGCCGCTGCCTGGCCCTGCTGCTCATGCTCGCGCTGCCGCTGTGCGCGGCGCAGGCGCAGGATATGACGCTGCCCTCCGCGGGTGCGCGCGACCAAACGGTGCGCGTCTATTTGAGCCGCCTGAACCTGACCGACCGCATGGACCTGACGCTGGTTTCCGCCTACAGCGTGCATACGCAGGCGGGCGCACAGCTACATTTCCAGGCGGGAAGCGAGGTGGCCGTGCTGCTGAGGGACGGCGCGCTGTACCTGTATTACGAGGGCATGAGCCAGCTGGCGGGCCAGAGCGTCACGCTCCTGCGCGACGCCGTGGAAGGGGAGAGCGGCTTCCGCCTGACCAACTATCCCGCGCTCTACGCAGGCGATTTGCAGATCGACGTGGTGGATGGCAAGGTCCGTCCCATATTGAGCGTGCATGTGGAGGATTACCTGCTGGGCGTGGTTCCCTACGAAATGAGCGATTCCTTCCCGCTGGAGGCGCTCAAGGCCCAGGCTGTTGCGGCCCGGACCTACGCCCTGCGCAGCCAGGACCCCTCCCAGCCCTATGACCTGGTGGACACCACCAACGACCAGGTCTATCGCGGCTATCTCCCCGGAAACGACCAGACCGAGCGCGCCATCCAGGAAACCCGCGGCGTATGCGGCTTTTACCGCGACCAGCTGGCCCAGTGTTATTATTCGGCCAGCAACGGCGGACAGACCGAGCTGGTGGAAACCGTATGGCCGACGGAGGAGGACTTCGGCTACTACGCCTTTGGCGACGATCCCTATGACGTGGAGAATCCCGACAGCGTGGTCCGCACCTTTGAAATAAAAAAGACCTATGGCGAGGAGGAAACGGCGCCTTACGCCCTGCGCAATTTGCTGGCTACGCAGCTCTTCGACCAACTGACGGCCCTCGGCTACGACCCCGCGCCGGAGAGCGTGCGGGTGGACGGGGTAAGCGCGGTGAGCGTGTCCGGCGCGGCGAGCGAGGATAACAAATATATGACCCGCCTCACCCTGACCGTGTCCATCAACGGACGTACCCGCAAAAACGCGCCTGCGCCCGTCGTGGATCTCAACGCCGAGGAGGTCAGCCTCTTCGAGGTGGTGGATGAAACGCCCAGCCCCACGCCCACCGTGCAGACGACGGGTTTCATGCCCGTGGTCACCGTCACGCCCAGCCCCACGCCCACACCGGTCTACGGGCCTTTTACCCCCATCGAGGAACCCTTCACGCTGGAGCTGGACATCTTCCCCACGGCGGAACAGGCGCTGGGGTTGGATATTACCGCCCATTACGACAACGAGCTTTGGAGCGTTAGAGAAACCGACGACGCCTATATTGTTGAGGCGCGGCGCTTTGGCCATGGCGTGGGCATGAGCCAGCGCGGCGCGCAGTGGATGGCCGCCGAGTATGGCAAAACGTATCAGGAAATCATCGCGTTTTACTATCCCGGGCTGACGCTGATGCGCTATGAGGACCAGCCCGCCCAGATGACGCAGCCGGAGGCGGCGTTGGCCGCCACCCCCGGTCCCGCGCCTACGCCCACCCCGCGTCCCACGCTCATGCCCATGACCTTGACGCCGCAGGAGGGACAATGGCTGGCCACCGTCACCGAAATCGACGACGACAGCTCGCTCAATCTGCGCAAAACGCCGGACCTGGGCGGCGAGATCCTCATGCGCCTCTACAAGGGGCAGCAGCTGCTGGTGCTGGAACGCTGCCCGCAGGAGGGATGGGTGAAAGTGCGTACCGACGTGGCCGAAGGCTACGTGGTGGAGGACTACCTGACCGCCGAAGCCCCATAAATCGGGTTTTACAAGTATGCGGGGGGAAATGGGCGGCTTTCTCTGGCCTTTTTGCGAAATTTGTCGTATACTGATACCGGCCATTCATACGCAAGACGGAATGCGCCAGAGGAGGAAAGCGCATGTGGAGCCCCGTTGCCCCCAACGCTCATCAGGGTCCTGCCGCCGTGCCGGGCGCAAGACGCCGCCGGCATGGGCGCGTGGCGCGCTTCTTTCGCGGCTATCTGATGATGGTGGGCGCGCTGACGACGCTGTACGTGCTTTTGCAGCTGGCGGTGCGTCTGCTGGTGGAAATCGGCAGATGGATGCCCTGACGGAGGAAATCAGTTGATCAGATTT
>USFL01000141.1 GCA_900553905.1 uncultured Eubacteriales bacterium
TTACTGCGCGGCCGCCGCGGTTTCCACGGGGTACACGCTGACCTGCTTCTTGTCGCGGCCCTTGCGCTCGAAGCGCACGATGCCGTCCACCTTGGCGTAGAGGGTATCGTCGCTGCCGATGCCCACGTTCAGGCCGGGATGGATGTGGGTGCCGCGCTGGCGCACAAGGATGTTGCCGGCGAGGGAGAACTGACCGTCGGCGCGCTTGGGCCCAAGGCGCTTGCTTTCGCTGTCGCGACCGTTACGGGTGGAGCCCATACCTTTTTTATGGGCGAAAAACTGAAGATTCAGCTTCAACATGATGATGTTCCTCCCATCAGATAATTTGTAAATAGGATGGATACTGCGCTGCAATGTCGAGGAAGCCCTGCTCGGCCGTGCGCAGGATAACCCGCGCGTCGTGCTCGTCGGGGGGGGAAAGACCGCCGGGAAGCGATACCTGAATCATGACGGGCTTTTCCGATTGGGATACGTTGGGACGTATACCGGCGACGGTTTCCAGCGCGTTGGCGCAGGTGGTGATGAGCACGCTGGCAGCCGCGCACACGATGTCCTCGCCCGCGGGGGCATACCCCGCATGGCCGCTGACCCGGATGCCGCACAGGCCGCGCGCGTCACGCAGAAAGGTGACGGTTGTCATCAGCCGACCGCGGTGATCTCCACCTTGGTGTACGCCTGACGGTGGCCCGCCTTGCGGTGATAGTTCTTCTTGCTCTTGTACTTGTAGATGATGATCTTTTCGCCCTTGACCTGCGCAAGAACCTTGCCCTCGACCTTGGCGCCGGCCAAAGTGGGAGTGCCGACTTCCACGCCCTCGTCAGAGCCGAGCATCAGCACGTCGAAGCTAACCTTGCTGTCCACTTCCTGGTCCAGCTTTTCCACGTAGATAACGTCCCCCTGGGACACACGATACTGCTTGCCACCGGATACGATCACAGCGTACATGGCAAAGCACCTCCTGAATGATCTCGCCAAGCGACAAGGTGGCGCATTTGGGCGCACTTCAAAACCCCGCTTGAGCGGCTTACCGAATAAAATTATCATAAAACCCGTGCGCTGTCAAGGGTTTTGGCGAAATTTCGCCGCCTTTGCGCGCTAGGCGATGGGAATTTCCGCCGCCTGCGCGATGGAGTAGACATACCCTCGGAAGGAGCGCGAAAATCCTTCCACCACCTGTGTGGAAAACGGTCCCGCCTCGTCGGAGAGGCTGACGGTCAGCTTCTGGCGCAGCTCGCGGCGCACCGATTCGCTCCGCAGGCGTTTTTCCAGGTTGACCCGCCGGAGCACAAGCGGCACGTCGGCGCGCATCAGCGCCCCGGATACCGCGCTCCACCCCAGCAGCGAAGCGGCCGCGCCCACGGCCACGCCCGCGACAAAGCCCAGCGGCCCCGTGGCGATCAGCGCGATGCCGCCACCGCCGCACAAAAGGCCTGCCGCCACGCTCACGATCACGCCCAGCACCGCGCCCACCAGCGAAAGGCCCATCCAGCTGCCCGGCTCAAGGCGCACGTCCGCCGCGCCTGTGGCGGTCAGGTCCAGGCGCATCTGGCGGCGGGGAACCTCGAAGCGGTCGCAGATGGGGTCCACCATGGCCTGAAGCCGGTCCGTGAGCGAGGAAAGCCATACCCGCACGGCGGGCGCGAGCGTCTCTTCCGCCAGGGGCGAAGAGAGAATCCGCTCCACGCGCGCGGCGATGCGGTCGTTCATTTCGCCCAGCGTGCGGATGTCTCCGCGCTTCCACTGCTGCGCGATGGGGATGGCTGCCTCGTCCAGAATCAGATCGCACAGCAGCCTCGCCACCGACGGGATCAGCGCGGGCAGGGCCTCGGCGGCAATGGCGCTTACGCGCGCGTCGGTGATCTCCTCGCGGATGGCCTGGCGGAAAGCGCGCAGGTTTTCATCCACCCAGCCTGCGTAAGCCAGGCCCTTGGCGATGGAGAACTCCGGCTCCGGGCAGCTGACCACGACGGCGTCCGGGAACGCCTCCTGGCATGCCTCTCGGAAAAACGGCATGCGCGACGCGCCGCCGGTCAGAAGCAGCAGCCGGGGCGGACGCTCCGCCGTGAGGCGGGCGGCGTTGGCCAGCGCCTCCGACACAGCCTGCGAAAAGGAGCGCCCGTCCAGCTCCGGCAGAGGATCGTCCACCAGATGGGAGGCTTCTTCGTTATCGATTTGGAGCGTCAGGCGCTGCACGCCGTCATAGCACACGCGAAGCGTCTTTTTGACCACCGGTGCGGCCTCGGCGGCCAGCCGGGTAAAGTATTCCTCCTTGAGGCGGCGCGCCTCGATTTCCAGATAGCTGTACCAGCTGCGGCTTTCCGAAAGCACGCTGCGCAGGGCAGCACGGTCGCGGCTGCGCTCCACCGCGCGGCGAAGCAGCGCCGCATCCAGAAGGCCGCCGCCCAGCGCCGTTTCGCCAAAGGTGCCCACGCCCGTTTCGCGTCCGTCCACAATATAGGCAAAATCCAGCGTGGAACTGCCGATGTCCACCACCAGGGCGCTTTCGTTGAGCACATCCACATCCAGCGCGACAGTGCGGGCGTACTTGGCATAGAGAAACGCCGCCCGCGATTCTGAAATCACCTGCGGATTCTCCACCCCCGCGCGTACCAGCAGATCGCGGTAGCGGGTGCGCGCAGCCGTGTTCCAGCCGGCCGGGCAGCCCACCACGAAGCGGTCGTCCGGACGCAGCGCGCCGGATTGGCGCAGGTCGCTCAGCACGCCCCGGACAAAGCGCACCACATCCTCGTAGCTGGCGGGGTCGGTCGTAAAGCGGCTCTTGAAACGCACGCTAAGCTCCTGGGCCAGCGCGTCGGTCAGGGCGCGGTCGCCCACGACGATTTCACCGCCCAGAAGGCCCACGGCGCTTAGCAGGCTTGCGCTTCCGCACACGGGCAGGATGACCGGCTCGATCAGCGAGCCGCGTTCAAAGGCGGCGACGGCGCTTTCGCCGTCGCCCATGTCAAAGCCGATATATCGCATATCCATTCACCTTTCGCGCTCACGCGGCGTCCGTGCGCACGGCGGCCGTGCCGCGCCTGAGCAGCCGCCGGTCCTCCAAAGACACGATGGCGGGCGACAGCGTGCGCGTTTCGGATTTGCTGGGCAGGGCGTTGAACAGCCGGCGGTTTTCTTCGGTGTAGTCCAGCGCGCCCAGGCCCATCCCGGCCAGCATCCTGCGCGCGGCTTCGCCGGCCGCTTCGCGCACCTCGCCGTCGCACTCGTAGAGCGCCTCCATCAGGTCGGCGGCGCGCGCCAGCGTGGAGGCGTCGGCGGTTTGCGGACCGCCTCGCAGCTGCTCGTTGAGGTAGGCAAGATCATTGAGCGAGCGGTCGATGGCGCGCATCTGCCGGTCCATCAGCGCGAGCAGGCGTTCCGCATCGGGTTTCAGGATTACGCGCAGCTCGTCCTCCGGCGCAGGGGGACGACGGCGCTCGCGCACAAGTGCCCATGCGCCCACCAGAAGCGCCGCCAGCGCAAAAAGCCAGCCCGGCGTCAGGCCCTTGAGGTAGCAATAGCCTCCCAACACAAGCTGTATCAGCAGCGCCGCACTCCACAGCGCGATGCCGGCGCGTGTGGCAGGCTTGTCCGCCTGCCGGCGCAGCGTCCACACCTGCGCGGACGCCTGGCAGTCCACAAGGCCCACCGAGGTTTTGAGCAGGCTCATCAAAACGCCCGCCTGCTGCCTGAGCACATCGTCGGTCATTTCAGCCAGGGCGTTCTGTTCGGTTTGCAAAAGGGCGTGACGCACCTGGTCCGCCGCGCCCGCCAGATCGGTCTGCTCCTCCAGCGCGGCGCGCAGCGCCGGTTTTTGCGCCTGCCAGTGATCAAATACGTTTGTCATGATGATAAACCTTTCGGCGGGGCTTCTTCAAAAGACGGGAAAAGCCCTGCGCTCCGCCATAATATCACAAAAAACGGACCATTCCCACAGGCAAAGTCTGTTACAGCGCCTTGAGGCTGGAAAGCTCCTCCGGGGTCAGCTCGCGCCACATGCCCCGCGGCAGGTCGCCCAGCTTCAGCGGACCGAAGCGGATGCGCCGCAGCAGCACCACCTGATGCCCCACTTGCTCCACCATCTTGCGCACCTGCCGGTTGCGCCCCTCGTGGATGGTGACCAGCATGTCGGTGTAGAGGGGCTTGACGGACAGCAGCTTCACCTTGGCGCGCGCAGTGCGGCGCCCGTCCACCATCACGCCGTTTTCCAGCCGGCGCGCCTCCTCGGGCGTGACCTGGTTGCTCACGCGCGCAAGGTAGACCTTTTCCACCTCGCGCGAGGGATGGAGCATGCGCTCGGTCAGATCCCCGTCGTTGGTCAGCAGCAGCAGGCCCTCGCTGTCGTAATCCAGCCGGCCTACGGGATAGAGCCGCACGGGAAAATCCCGAAACTTGTCCAGCACGGTAGCCCGGCCTTCCGGGTCGGTTACGGTGGTCACTTCCCCGGCGGGCTTGTGGTACATGATGTAGCATTTCTCCGCTTCCGGCAGGGCCGGGCGCCCGTCCACCCGCACGTCCTGTCCCGGTTCCACCTGCGCGCCCATGTGGCTGATGACCTGTCCATCCACGGTGACGCGCCCTTCGGCCATCAGTTTTTCGGCCGCACGCCGCGAAGCCACGCCGCACGACGCCAGATACTTTTGTAAACGCATACTTGCCTCCTGCGCGAAGGATTGTTCGCGCAGGTTCAGCATAGCAGAAACGCAGGAGATTGGCAAGCAGCGCTTTACTTGGCTCCGGCAGCGTGATACAATAAATACCGGCATTTTGTGAAACGGAGGTACCATGCAGATGATTTCATTTGGCACGGGCGGATGGCGCGCCATTATCGCCGATGGGTTTACCAAACTCAATGTGCAGAGGCTTGCGCGGGCGCTGGCGCTGCGCATGAAGGCGGAGGATGTACAGGACAAGAGCTTCTGCATCGGCTATGACCGCCGGTTTTTGAGCCGTGAA
>USFL01000142.1 GCA_900553905.1 uncultured Eubacteriales bacterium
CCTCCGGCGGCGAGCTTTCGCGCCTGATGCTGGCGATGAAGGCGGCAGGCGCGGAACACGACGGGATTCCCTGCATGATCTTTGACGAGATCGACACCGGCATCAGCGGCCATGTGGCTCAGGCCGTCGCGGAGAAAATGGCTTCCATCGGGCGCTATCACCAGGTGCTGTGCGTTACGCATCTGGCACAGATCGCTGCCATGGCGGATGCACAATACCTGGTGCAGAAGCAGGTGACGGAGGGACGTACCCGCACCACGGTACGGTTGCTTGACGAGGAGGGACGCGTGGAGGAGGTCGCCCGGCTGATCGGCGTGACCGAAAGCCAGCAGGAAAGCGGAATGGCGCACGCGCGCGCGCTGCTGCTCGCGGCCCGGAAATGGAAAAACGGCGCATAAAGCGCGCCGGAAATTCAAAAAAACCTTTCCCCATCAGGCAGAATGTGCTATACTAATGTATGGCGTAATCGCACAGGTAAAACAGTTCAGGAAGGACGAGAGAGCATGAGCACCGTACACAGTTTTCCCGGCGGAATCCATCCGCATGAGGGAAGAGGCGGCAAGGCGGCTACCGCCGGGCTGTCCATCGTGGAAGCGCCGCAGCCGTCGCGCGTGGCCATCCCCTTGCAGCAGCATATCGGAGCGCCCTGCAAGCCGTTGGTAACCAAGGGGGATACCGTCAAAACGGGCCAGATGATCGGTGAGCCGGTAGGCGTGATGAGCGCCGCAGTGCATGCCTCCATCTCTGGTCAGGTCGTTGATTGCCAGCCCTGCATTCTGGCAAACGGCACCCAGCAGATGTGCGTCATCATCGATAACGATTTCAAGGATGAATGGGTGCCGCTGACCCCTGTGGCCAATCCCGAATCCATGACCGTGCAGGAGCTTTCCGACCTGGCGCGCCGCATGGGTATCGTGGGCCTGGGCGGCGCCACGTTCCCCACGGCCGTGAAGCTCAACGTGCCCGCCGGCAAAAAGGTGGATACGCTGGTGCTCAACGGCGCGGAGTGTGAGCCGTACCTGTCGGCCGACCACCGGCTGATGCTGGAGCACGCGGAGCAGATCGTCTCCGGCGCGCGCATCATCCAGAAGGTGCTGGGCATCGAGCGGGTGATGATCGGCATCGAGGACAACAAGCCCGACGCCGTGGAATCCATGCGCAAGGCCTGTGAAAAGTACGGCGAGTTCAGCGTCACGGCGCTGAAAACCAAATACCCGCAGGGCGGTGAAAAACAGCTCGTTTATGCGCTGACAGGCCGCACGGTCAAGATGGGCGGCCTTCCGCTGGATATCGGCGTTGTGGTGTGCAACGTGGGCACCTGCCACGCGCTGTGCCGGGCTGCCTATGAGGGCCGGCCCATCGTGGACCGCGTGGTTACGGTTGGCGGCTGCGTGGAAAAGCCCGCCAACTACCTCGTGCGCATCGGCACGCCGGTGGAATGGCTGCTGGATACCTCCAAGGGCCTGCTGCCTGAAACCAAGATGCTCATCTACGGCGGTCCCATGATGGGCATGGCCATCAGCCGCGAGGATATCCCCGTCACGAAGGGATGCAGCGGCATTCTGGCGCTGGACAAGCTGGGCGCGCTGGCCGACGAAAGCCCGTGCATCCGCTGCGCGCGCTGCATGAACGCCTGCCCGATGCATCTGGCTCCCGCGGCCATCGACCGCGCGGTGCGAAAGGATCTATTTGAGGCCGCCGAAAAGCTCAATGCACTCAACTGCATCGAGTGCGGCGCCTGCACCTTCTCTTGCCCCGCCAAGCGCAATCTGACCCAGAGCTGCCGCGTGGCCAAGCGCATCATCACACAGCGGCGCAAGGAAGCCGCCGCGAAGAAAGGAGCCCATTGATATGCAAACGAAGCTGGTCGTATCTTCGTCTCCTTTCCTGCGCGACGGCGTATCCACGCGCAGGCTGATGGGAGATGTCGTGATCGCCCTGATTCCCACCGCGCTGGCGGCCGTCTGGTTCTTCGGTGCGCCTGCGCTGGCCCTGATGATCGTGGCCGTCGCCTTTGCGGTGCTTTCCGAGCTGGTGTATGAAAGAATCGCGCACCAGAAGAGCACCATCAGCGATCTGAGCGCCGTGGTCACGGGCCTGCTGCTGGCTTTCAACCTTCCCGCCAACGCCCCCTGGTGGATGGCGGCCATCGGTTCCGTCATCGCAATCGTGCTGGTCAAGCAGATGTTCGGCGGCATCGGGCAGAACTTCATCAATCCGGCTCTGGCCGCCCGCACCATTTTGATGCTGTCCTGGGCCGGCCTCATCGCCGCCACCGCTCTGCCGGCGGGCGGCCAGCTCTTCGGGCTGACCACCGTTCCCGTGGACGCGGTGGCCTCGGCCACGCCGCTGGTCTCCAGCAGCTATTCGCTGTGGCAGCTCTTCATCGGCGACGTGCCCGGCATGCTGGGTGAGACCTGCAAGCTGACCCTGATTTTGGGCGGCGTGTACCTGATCGTGCGCAAGGTCATTGACTGGCGCATCCCCGTGTTCTTCATCGGAACCTCTTTCATCCTGTTCTGGATTCAGACCGGCGTGATCTATTCCGTGGAAAGCGGAACGGAAAACGCCCTGTACCAGATTCTCAGCGGCGGCCTGCTGCTGGGCGCCTTCTTCATGGCGACGGACTACGTTACCAGCCCGGTGAGCAAGTGGGGCAAGGTTATCATGGGCATCGGCTGCGCGGTGATGCTGTTCGTCATCCGCACCTACAACAACAGCTATCCCGAAGGCTGCTCCTTTGCCATCCTGCTCATGAACGTGCTGACGCCGCTCATCGACAAGTGGACCATGCCCCGCACCTTTGGCGCGGTGAAGCCCGTGAAGGCGAAGAAGAACGAGGCCAAGCAGGGAGGTGCGAAGGCATGAAGAACAAATCCCTCTTTCATGTATTTACCAACGGCCTTTTGAACGAAAACCCCACGTTCCGCCTGGTGCTGGGCATGTGCCCGACGCTGGCCATCTCCACGGCTGCGTCCTCCGGCGTGGGCATGGGCCTTGCGACCACGTTCGTACTGGTGTTTTCCAACATGGTGATTTCCATGCTGCGCCACATCATCCCCGAGCGCGTGCGTATTCCGGGATTCATCGTCGTTATCGCCACCTTCGTGACGATCATTGACCTGGTCATCAAGGCGTTCTTGCCCTCCATGTCGGACACGCTGGGGATCTACATTCCGCTGATCGTGGTCAACTGCATCATCTTTGCCCGCGCGGAATCCTATGCTTTCAAAAACCCGGTGATTCCCTCGGCGGTGGACGGCCTGGGCATGGGCCTTGGCTTCACCTGCTCGCTGACGCTGCTTTCCTCCGTGCGTGAGATTATCGGCAGCGGCAAGTGGTTCGGCATGCAGATCATGCCCGATGCCTACAAGCCCATGTCGGTTATCATCACCCCGTCGGGCGGCTTCCTGACGCTGGGCATCCTGCTGCTGATCGTCAACGGCATCGTCAAGTATATCGGCAAGCGCAAGCAAATGAAGGCAAGGGGTGAGATCGCATGAATGAGCTGCTTTTGATCGTGATCGGCAGCGTGCTGGTCAACAACTTTGTCATGTCGCAGTTTTTGGGCATCTGCCCGTTCCTGGGCGTCTCCAAAAAGACGGAAACCGCCCTTGGCATGGGCATGGCCGTCACCTTCGTCATGGCGCTGGCCTCTCTGATCACCTACCTCATCCAGGCTTATCTGCTGGTTCCGCTCGATCTGGAATATATGCAGACCATCGCGTTCATTCTGGTTATCGCGGTGCTGGTGCAGATCGTGGAAATCGCGCTCAAAAAAATCAGCCTGTCGCTGTATCAGGCGCTGGGCGTGTACCTGCCGCTGATTACCACCAACTGCGCCGTGTTGGGCGTGGCGCTGCTCAACACCCGCGAGGGCTACAACCTGATCGAGTCCGTTGTCAACGGTACCAGCGCCGCCATCGGCTTCACCATTGCCATCGTGATGTTTGCCAGCATCCGTGAGCGCCTGGCGACCGGCAACATGCCCAAGTGGATGGACGGTTTCCCCGGCGCGCTGATTACGGCCGGCCTGATGTCCCTTGCGTTCCAGGGCTTCTCGGGCCTGATTCAGTAAGAAAGAGAGGGGCTCACGAATGACTGCTGTTTTGATCGGCGTAGGGGTATTGGGCGGTCTGGGACTGGTTCTGGGCCTGCTGCTGACCGTAGCCAACAAGGTGTTTGAAATTCCTTCCGATCCCAAGCGCGACGCGGTGCGCAACGCGTTGCCCGGCGCCAACTGCGGCGGCTGCGGCTATGCGGGCTGCGATGCGCTGGCGGATGCGATCGCCGCGGGCAAGGCGCCTGTCAACGCCTGCCCGGTGGGCGGCGCTGCTGCTGCGGCGGAGATCGCCAAAATCATGGGCGTGGAGGAAGCGCCGCAACAGGTGCGCAACGTGGCGACCGTGGTGTGCCAGGGAACGTTGGACCGTTGCAAAACCAAATTCCAGTATCACGGCATCAAGGACTGCGTGGCGGCTACTTTGGTCAACGACGGCAACCGCGCCTGTCAGTACGCCTGCCTGGGCCTGGGCACCTGTGTGCGGGCCTGCAAGTTTGACGCCATCCATATCGATGAGCATTCCGGAATCGCCAAGGTCGATCCCGAAAAGTGCCAGAGCTGTGGCGCGTGCGTCAAGGCGTGCCCCAAGCACGTGCTGAGCCTCCAGCCTGAGACCGTGCCCGTGCGGCTTCTGTGCCGTGCGGCCGAAGAGGGGAGTCTGGTCAGCGACAACTGCAAGATCGGTTGCGTGGGTTGCGAGCTATGCAAAAACGCCTGCAAGTTTGACGCGATCACCATGGTCAACCACCTGCCCGTGATTGACCGCGAGAAGTGCACTGGCTGCATGATGTGCGCGGAAACCTGCCCCAACGGCGCGCTGTGGGGAGATTTCGACAACCGCAAGATCGCTGAAATCGACCGTGATCTGTG
>USFL01000143.1 GCA_900553905.1 uncultured Eubacteriales bacterium
CCTGTTTCCAGCTCACCTGCCGGCCCAGCCGCACCACATAGCCCGAAAACAGGAAGAACAGGAAATTCAGAATGCTGTAGCTGTCCACAAACAGGTAATGTTCCAGCATGCCCTGCACAAACAGCGCGGCAGGCAGCAGCACCAGCAGCTTCTGCGCAGGACTGATCCCGCCATCACGGGCAAACAGAACCCGCACCGAAGCCGAGACAATCCGCCAGGTCAGCCACAGCGCGGCCATAAGGCCGGGCACGCCGGTGAGCATCAGCGTCTGCAAAAAGGAATTGTGCATATGATTGTACAGCATATCGGCGTTTTTGTTCACCGCCACCATCATTTCCAGTTCATCAAAGCCCTTGAGCAAGGCCAGCGGATGCTGCGCAAAGGTGGCGGGGACGGCGCCATATACGCCCGTACGGCCCGTAAGTGTGGTCAGGTCCGCCAGCAGGGATCGCTGAGCCAGGTCCTGCTCGCCCTCGTTGGTGGTGGAAACCACCTTCACCGCAGCCCCGAAACCCGCCACGGCCACTACCGCCACAAGGGCGACAACGCACACGACCTCTATGACCCGCCGCCATTTGACAGGAATGGGCAGCCGCTGGAAGCCGACCACCACCGCAATGACCACGCTCAGCAAAAAGGCGATCATGCCCGTGCGCGAATCCGACAGCGGCAGCGCCATAAACAGGCCTGCGCCCGCCACGGCCGCGGGAATCAGCACCCAGGGCTTCCAGTGGCTCACCACCAGATAAATCAGCATGCACAGGCCGCACAGGCTGAGCGCCGCGGTAAAGTTAGGATGCTGGCCCAGGACATACAGCCGGCCATCCTCCATGATGCCGAACTGGCTGTCAAAAAACGGCACGGGAATCACCTCGCCGCGGAGCGCGGCAATCACGCCCAGCCAGCATACCGCCGCGATCACCGCGGTGAGCACCGCGACAATGCGGTCCAGCGCGCGGCGACCCTTTTCATCTTCGAGCATGGCCGCAAAGGGAAACGCCAGGCCGTAGGTCGCCGCCATGCAGACGATGCGGTACTGGTTGTAATCATACTGCAAATAATGGTCCCCGTTGAGGGCTCGCGTAAGCACGTACCAGGCCGCAAAAACCAGCCCCAGACCATAGACCCGGTCCGCGTGGTACTCCCCGCGGTAGAGGCAGATGCCTATCAGGCCAAAGGCCAGCGCGGCTCCATAGCCTTGTACCAGCGCATGACCCCGCTCGTAGGTCAGCAGGCCCAAAAGCATCGCCAACGCAAAAAACATGGTCGCCAGCCAGCGCGCGTTCCACAGGCGGCGCTCTGCGCGCGTGCGCAGCGCTTTCTCACTCATGCCCTTTCCCTCCCTGTCGTCTCGCGGTGTACCTGCCGCTCCGTTCACGGGCAACGGTTTTGCCTCAGGGGCCACACGCCGCATTCTGGGTGAAATTTCCAGTCAGCTTATTATACCAGAATCATCCTTTCCGGGCAAATCGCTCCCGTTATAGCCGCGCCGCCCGCAATACCAGCCCGCCGAACAGCCCGGCCACCCACAGCCCCGTCAGACACCACTTGGCCGCCGTAACCGCGGCCGCCATTTGCACCGTCCCCTCTTGCCTGCGGCCGGGATAGGCGCTTACGGCATGGGCAAGCAGCGCGTTTTCCAAAAGGTCCGCCACAGCCCGCAGGCAGGCCGCCGCGTCCATGGCCGTGGGCAACGGCGCCAGGCCGGCCATGCTGTTGTGCGCCGCCGCTACCATAACGGCCAGCAGCGAGAGGTCCAGCCCCGTATCAGCCCACCACAGGCGCATCAGCTGCGCGCGTCCCTTAGCGCCCAGCCGGTCCAGCCCGTCAAACAGCTCCTGCGGCGTATAGTGAAAACGCATGTCCGGGCACTGAAAGCCCGCGTCCAGCGCGCGCAGGGCGGGCATCTGCCGCCGGCTTATGTACCATCCGGCCAGCGCAGCCCCCGCCGCGCCCGCAATGCCCACCGCCATCCACAGCGCCGTGCTCATGCCTGCTTCTCCACATTCACGCCCAGGCGCGTGCAGGGCACCCGGCCCGCCAGCAGGTCCGTGATGTGGTAGCGCGCATGGCCGATGATCACGTTGGTGCCATGCTCCACCGCGCGCATCGCAAAGGCCAGCTTGGCACGCGCGCCGTTGGCCCCGGTGCGGCTGGCGCCGCTGCAATGGCCCATCAGCTCGGTCACGCGGGCGCGTACCTCGGCAAGGTCACGGCCGCTGACCAGCTCCACCAGCGTGTCAGGGTCGTTGCGGTCCAGATAGATGCCGTTGGTGCTGGTAAGCAAAATCAGGTTTTTGGCGCCCACCAGCTGGGCCACCACCTCGGCGGTTTCGTCGTTATCGACGCACTCCACCACCTCCATGCCCTCGGCGCGGCGGCTGGCAAGCTCCATCTTGCGCACCTCCTCGTCGCTGACGGGGTCGTTGTAGTTGATGATGGGAATGACCTCCTGCGCGGCGGCGCGCAGAAGCATCTGGTGGATATGCTCGCGGCGGAGCGGATCGTTAAAGTGCGTATGCTCCACCAGCACCTGCCGGATGCCGTATTCGGGGCGAATGAACTGTCGGTAGGTGTTCATCAGGATGGTCTGACCCTGCGCGGAATAGTCCACCTTGTCCTGCTCGGTCACGCCGGTCAGCTCGTGGCCGGTGCGCTTGAGATAATCTAGGCGTCCGATTTCGGTCGCGCCGCTGGTGACCAGGATCATACCCGGCCGGAGGTCGCCGCCCAGGCGCTGAAAGATATTGTAGTCAATGGCGTTTTCCTCCTTCTGAATCAACGCCATGCTGCCGATTTTGACCACCAGTTCCAGCCTCTCCATGCTGCTTCCTTCCCTTCCATCAGCCCTGCGGCTGCTCCGTGAGCACGTTCATCCATTGCTTCTTTTTGAAATGCGGGATGCCCACCGCCATTTTGACCGCTTCCTCCAAAAAGGTGCAGGCGTACACCCATTCCAGCGGCCAATGGAACACCAGCGCGGCCAGGCCCGTGCTGGTCACGCCCACCAGCCACTTCGTGCCCACGTCCAGACACAGGCTGAACAGGGTATCGCCGCCCGAGCGGAGCACACCCACGATATTGATGGTGTTGAACGCGCGGAACCAGATGGTCAGCGCGCCGAGCAGCAGGATGAACTGGGCCTTGTCCCGCACCTCATAGGACAGGCCGGAAAAGATGTTGACCAGCGGCCAGCGCACCACGATCACCAGGGCGCCCAGCACAATGCCGGCAGCCACTGCGCCCGCCATCATGCGCCTGGCATACAGATACGCCCGCTCGCGGTCCCCCGCGCCAAGCGGCTTGCCCACGATGATGGCGGTGGCGTTCATCAGCGCAAAGATGGCCACCCATACCAGATCGTTAATGGTGGTGCACACGCCCATGGTAGCCACGGCCGCGTCACCCATGCGTCCGTAAAAAACATTGTACATAGTCGTGCCTACGGCCCACAGCCCCTCGTTGAAGATGACGGGCACAACCGTTTTGCTAAAACGGCCCACGAAGCCCTTTTCCTGCCGCAGCCACTCGGAGGGCCTGGCCCCGGCGGGCAGGCGCATGCCATAGGAGAAGGCCACGTTCATGCCCATAGACACGGCGGCGGAGATGACCGTAGCCAGCGCCGCGCCTCTGACCCCCATGGCCGGGCAGCCCAGCTTGCCGAAGATGAAGGCATAGTTGAGCACCGTGTTGGTCAAGATGCTTGCAAAGCCGGACAGCATGGGCAGATAGGTCTTTTCCGCCGCCTTGAGGGTGGCGGCATAGACGTTATCCACCGCGGTGAACAGATAGCCAAACGCCACCACCGACAGGTATTCCACCGCCCGGTCAAAGCTCTCGCCCTGCGGCAGAAACAGCGATATGATCTGACGGGGCATCAAGAGCGACACGCTCATGAACACGGCCGCCACGATGAGCACAAACATCATCGTCAGCCCCATGGCCTGCCGCATGCGGCGGATATCCCGTCCACCCCAGTATTGACTTAAAAAGATGGCTCCGCCTGTACAGGTGCCAAAACTAAAGAGATTGAACATGAAGGTGACGCGGTTGGCCTGCGTGACGGCGGAATACGCCGCATCGCCCAGGCCGCTGACCATCAGCCCATCCACGATATGCAGAGAGGCGGTCACCAGCTGCTGAATCACCATGGGCAGCGCCACCACAAACACGTTGCGCATGAAGGGCTTGTCCCAGCGCAGGCTGTCCAACAGGAGCCGGAGCGCGCGGACGGGCAGGGAAACGGCATTGCGAAGCATGGGACAATCCTTTCGTAGCAATCAATGCGGTAAGATTGCGGACCGGGCGCGAGCAGACCGGATCGCCTGTATCGACTTTCCGCGTCTGTCTATGATACCATGATGCAACAAACAAAGGCAAGCAAAAAGCGGAATGATCTGCGAAGAAAGCGACGCTTTTTTGCTTGCCAACCCAGGTTTGGCATGGTATAATGTTTTCCGGTCCTTTGCTTGAGATGATGTGCGAGGCGGCCATGACAGCCCGACTCGAAATCTAATCCGAAAGGTGGAATCGAATCGACGAAAAGCCTTGATTTTACTAGGTTTGCAAGGTGCCCCCGGAATGGGATCATGAGCAGTTCTCTCCATCAGTTCTCTCCTTTTTCCGAGAGACGATGTTGAGATAGATTTTGGAGAAGTATCGAAGCGGTCATAACGGCCCCGACTCGAAATCTAATCCGAAAGGTGGAATCGAATCGACGAAAAGCCTTGATTTTACTAGGTTTGCAAGGTGCCCCCGGAATGGGATCATGAGCAGTTCTCTCCATCAGTTCTCTCCTTTTTCCGAGAGACGATGTTGAGATAGATTTTGGAGAAGTATCGAAGCGGTCATAACGGCCCCGACTCGAAATCGGGTAAACCGGCTAATAACCGGTCCGTGGGTTCGAATCCCACCTT
>USFL01000144.1 GCA_900553905.1 uncultured Eubacteriales bacterium
CGCTCAGGGCCTCCAGGGACAGGCGCAGGTTGAGGGTGATCCCCTCCATCACCGCGCGCAGGCCGCGCGCGCCGGGCGGCAGGCCCGCATCAGGCGCACGGCCGCGTTGAACGTGCCCTTGAGCAGCCGCTTTGCGCGGTGCTTCCTGGGATGACGCACCTTCACCCGCCACGGCGTGCGCGGCCAGCGCCCCGCCTCCCGGTCGGCCGGCGCGGGAAACGCGTCGTGCAGATTGCCCTCCCGGTCCACCCGGAAGCCCCAGCCCATACATCTTGATTCCATGGTTTTCTCCTTTCCGGCGGCCCGTCAGACCAGGAACCGCACCAGCGAAATCAACAGCGACGCCGTCACAATCAGCAGATTTTTCAGAAGCGGCGTGTCCAGCGCCTCCGCTTCGCCCTCGCCATAGCCGCCGTCCGCCTCCACGGGCAGCGCCATGGCGCGCATCTCCAGCATGTACGCCTCCATCAGGTCGTTGAGGGGCTCGCTCTTCACGGCCAGCATCACCTCGGTGTCGCTGTAGGCGCTGCGCATGTCATAGTTGAACGAGCCGAACACGCTGATGTCCCCGTCCACCAGCATGGCCTTGGTGTGCATGCTGCGCGGGGCCTGTAGCTCGTAGTAGGCCAGCGGCAGCGAAAGCGCCATTCCCCGGTGGAACACCGCGTCCGCCGAGGCCACGATGTTGTTGCCCCCGGCGCGCGAGTTGGTCAGAATCACCATCTCCGGCGCCTGCTCCGCCGCCGCCCGCAGGCTGTCGCGCATGTCCGCGTCCAGCACCAGATAGGGCGTCTGAATCCACACGCGCTCCTCCGCGCTTCTCATCAGCGCCACGAGCGACGCCCACAGCGCCGGCTCCTTTACGCCGGGGTTGGTGGGGTTGGTCAGCAGGGCGTAGCCCTCCACCGGCACGGTCAGGGCCTCCCAGTCCGCCGGGGCGATGGCCTGGGCGTACTCCGTCTCCATGGCCTCCCAACGGCTGCGCAGCTCGTCCGCCGTGCGCGAAACGCCCGCCTCGCGCCATGCCGGGGCCCGCTCGCAGGCCGTGACGCATCCCTCGTCCCACAGCCGGTCGAAGTAGGCGGTCAGCGCGGCGGCCGCGCTGCCCTGCGCGGGGCTCTCGCGCCACATGAGCACATCCAGGTCGTAGTTGTAGGCCGGGTGCTCCTCCTCCGTGAGAAACTCGTCGGAGATGTTGCGCCCGCCCAGCACGAAGGCGCGCCCGTCCGCGATGACGTACTTTTCGTGGTAGCGCGCGCTCAGGCCCCAGGGGGCCAGGAGGTTGAGGTCGTTGTAATAACGCAGCTCGATGTTGGGATGCGTGCCCAGCGCGTAGCCCAGGTCGCCGCCCCAGAAGTTGAACCGGCCCACCAGCCCGTCCACCACGATGCGCACCTGCACGCCCCGGTCCGCCGCGTCCAGCAGGGCAGCGGCCACGGTATAGCCGCTCTCGTCGTCGGCGTAGAGATAGCTGCCCACGATGAGCGAGGTTTCCGCATTGGCGATCAGGTTGAGCCGGGCGGCCAGGGCCTGCTCGCCCGTGGTCAGGATGGTGGCGCGGTCGCCCGACGCGCCGTCCTCGATGGGGACGAAAGCCGCCTGCGCCCGCTCCGCCTCGGGCGGGAAGGCATAGGGAAGCACCGCCAGCAGCGCGTACACGCCCAGAATAATGCCCAGCGCCCGCGCCACCCTGCGCCGCCGCTTCGGCCCGCGCATGACCATCGCCCCCTTTCCCCTCCATCATAGCAGGCAAAAATGAACAAACCTTCCGCCAAAGATGAACAAAGCGTAACCAATCGCCCCGGGCGCAAAAAACGCCCTTCCTCCGCCCGCCCGGATGTGGTATGATAAGAGGGACATGCACACGGGAGGGGATGCACTTGGAGCGCCGCAAATTCCTGGCCATTCTGCTGCTGGCCACGCTCATCATCGGCATTTATTTTCTCTTTGAGCGCGGCAGCTCGCTCACGGGGCTGATGCTGACCCTGTGGAGCATTCTCATGCCCTTTTTCCTGGGCGGCGTGCTGGCCTTCGTGCTCAATGTGCCCATGCGCTTTCTGGAGCGGCGGGTGCTGTTTTTCATGGACCGCACGCCCCGCCTCAGGCGCCTGCGGCGGCCGGTGGCGATGGTGCTGGTGCTGGCGCTGGTGGCGGGCGTGGTGTATGTGATCATGTCCATCGTGGTGCCGGAGCTGATCAACACCATCCTGTCGGTCATCAAGGCCATTCCCGCGGCGCTCCAGCGCCTGGACGAGCTGATCGAGCCCTACGGCTTCAGCGTCTCCCAGGTGCTCAACGCCAGCTTCACCGTCCCCTCCGTCAGCGACGTGGACGCCAAGATCGCCGACATGGTCAACCTCCTGCTCAAGGGCGCGGCGTTCTCCACCACGGTGATCGGCACGGTGTATCAGAACGTATTGAGCTTCTTCTTCACGGTGATGTTCACCATCTACTTCCTCTCCTCCAAGGAGCGCCTGCGCTCCCAGGTGAAAAACGTGATGCGCGCCTACCTCAAGCCCCGCTGGGTCGAAAAGGCGCTTTCGGTGGCGGACCTCAGCCAGCGCACGTTTTCCAGCTTCATCACGGGCCAGTGCCTGGAGGCGTGCATCCTGGGCGGCATGTTCTTTGTGACCATGACGCTGCTGCGCATGCCCTACGTGCTGCTCATCAGCGTGTTCATCTCGGTGACGGCGCTGATCCCGGTCATCGGCGCGTGGATGGGCTGCATCGTGGGCGCGATCCTCATTCTGGTCAACAACCCCCTGCAGGCGCTGGGCTTTGTCGCGCTGTTTCTGGTCCTGCAGCAGATCGAGGGCAACCTCATCTACCCCCACGTCATGGGCAACGCCATCGGCCTGCCGTCCATCTGGGTGCTTTTCGCGGTGCTGCTGGGCGAGGGCCTGATGGGCATTCTGGGCATGCTGCTGTTCATCCCGCTCACCTCGGTGTGCTACACGCTTCTGCGCGAGCAGGTGCATAAGCGGCTGGGGGCGCGCAGCGAACCTATCGCCTGACAAAAACCCGCCCCCTCCCCCGCCATCCGGCGGGAGAGGGGGCGGTTCTTTTTGCGTTTGTCAGCCGCCGAGGTATGCCTTGCGCACGCCGTCGTCGGAGAGCACCTCCGCGGCGTTGCCGCTCATGGTGATGCGGCCCGTGCCCAGCACGTAGGCGCGGTCGGCGATGGACAGGGCCATCTGCGCGTTCTGCTCCACCAGAAGGATGGTGGTGCCCGCGTCGTGCAGCTCCTTGATGATGTCGAAGATCTGCTCCACCAGAATGGGGGCCAGGCCCATCGACGGCTCGTCGAGCATGAGCAGCTTTGGCTTGCTCATCAAAGCGCGGCCCATGGCGAGCATCTGCTGCTCGCCGCCGCTCAAGGTGCCTGCGATCTGCTTTTCGCGCTCCTTGAGGCGCGGGAAGCGGGCGAACACGTCCTCCAGCGAGCCCTCGATCTCCTGCGGCGGGCGGGAGTAGCCGCCCATTTCGAGGTTTTCGCGCACGGTCATCAGCTGGAAGATGCGCCGCCCCTCCGGGCACAGCGCCATACCCTGCGACACCAGCTTGTGGGCCTTCATGCCCAGCAGGTTTCGGCCCTCGAAGGTGATGGAGCCGCTGCGGGGCTTGAGCAGGCCGGCGATGGTGTTGAGGGTGGTGGATTTGCCCGCGCCGTTGGCGCCGATGAGGGTGACGATCTCGCCCTCGTTGACCTCGAAGGAGATGCCCTTGATGGCGTGAATCGCGCCGTAGTAGACGTGAATGTTGTCAACCTTGAGAAGGCTCATTGTTCCCCCTCCTTGCGCTTGCCCAGATAGGCCTCGATGACGGTGGGGTTTTGCTGGATCTCGCTGGCCGTGCCCTTGGCGATGATGCGCCCGTAGTTGAGCACGCAGATGCCCTCGCAGATGCCCATGACCAGGTTCATGTCGTGCTCGATGAGCATGACGGCGATCTGGAACTGGTCGCGGATCTTGATGATGTTCTCCATCAATTCCTCGGTCTCGTGCGGGTTCATGCCGGCGGCGGGCTCGTCGAGCAACAGGAGCTTGGGGTGCGTGGCCAGCGCGCGCACGATTTCCAGCCGCCGCTGCGCGCCGTAGGGCAGCGACCCGGCGCGGTACTGGGCCATGCCCTGCATGTCGAAGATGGAAAGCAGCTCCAGCGCCTTTTCGTGCTGCTTCTTCTCCTGCTTCCAGTAGGCGGGCAGGCGGAAGATGCCGGAGAACATGCCGTACTTAACCTGGTTGTGCAGGCCGATGCGCACGTTTTCCTCCACCGTCATGTTGCCGAAGAGGCGGATGTTCTGGAATGTGCGGGCGATGCCCAGCTTGTTGGCCTGCACGGCGTTCATGCCGGCGGTGTCCTTGCCGTCGAGGATGACCACGCCGGTGGTGGGCTGGTAGACCTTGGTGAGCAGGTTAAAGACGGTGGTCTTGCCCGCGCCGTTTGGGCCGATGAGGCCGGCGATCTCGGTGCGGCCGATGGTGAGGTTGAAGTCCTCCACGGCCTTCAGGCCGCCGAACTCCACGCCCAGGTGGCGGGTTTCCAGCACGGGGCGCTTGTCCACATCCCGCTCCGGGACGATGGAATGGCTGGGCACGGGGACCATCTTGGTTTCGGATTGCCGCTTGTGCTGCTGGGTCATGCCGCCTCGCCCTCCTTTCCGGGGTTGGTCTTGCCGCGGCGCAGGAGCGCCTTGAGGCGCTGGAGCCGCACGCTCAAAAACGGGCTGTTGGTGGCCAGCATCACCAGAATCAGCACCACCGCGTACACCAGCATGCGGTAGTCGCTGAAGGCGCGCAGCACCTCGGGCAGAATGGTCAGCAGCGTCGCGGCGATGATGGAGCCGCGGATGGAGCCGATGCCGCCCAGCACCACGAACACCAGCACCAGAATGGAGGTGTCGAACT
>USFL01000145.1 GCA_900553905.1 uncultured Eubacteriales bacterium
AAATCCTGTGGAACGTGGGCATGAACGTCTACTTCTGGAGCTATGCGCGCCTGGATGAAACCGCGCTGCCTGCCGTGACCATCGGCGAGCAGATTTCCACCATCGCCGCCGTGCTGGCCATGGGGACGTCCTCGGCGGTGTCGGTGCTCATCGGGGCCGAGCTGGGCGCGGGACGGCTGCAACAGGCAAAGGCCAACTGCAAAAAGCTCCTCACGCTGGTGGTGGGTATCGGGCTGGTCTGCGTGGCGCTGTGCCTGGGGCTGGGCGCGATTCTGCCCAACGCCTTCGGGGTGGAGCCGCGGCTGCGTGAGCTGGCCGCGCGCATCGCAATGGTGATGGGCGTGTTCTCGCCGTTCAACTTCCTTTATGGCTTCTGCTTTTATTGCATGCGTGCCGGGGGCGACACGCGCAATGCCATGCTGCTGGACAGCGGCTATATGTGGCTGGTGCCCGTGCCGGCAAGTCTGCTGATGGCGCTGCTTCTGCCGGGCCGCATCGACATCGCGGCGGCGGTGCTGGTGGTGCAGGTGCTGATGAACCTAAAGGTGATCCCGGCCCTGTGGGTGCTCAAAAAAGGCAAATGGGTGCGCAACATCACCGCAGAGGGCTCGCAGGCGTAATAGAGGGGTCCTCCGGATGGGATGGGGTGACTGACCTTGAAAAAAGGAAGTGCTTGTGCTATGCTAACACAAATACGCGTGCACCCGTGGGTGCATGTTCGCCCGTCCGGAGGATGAAAGCCTATGAGACTGCCCATTACCAGAGAACGCATCCGTACCCATCTTCATTACGCCTGGTGGCAGTACGTGCTGCTGGTATGCCTGGCGGTTTTCGGATGGAACCTGCTGTATACCACCACCCGCTACCGGAGCCCCGAAGCCCTCAAGGTGGAGTGGTACTGCCAGGGGCTGGTGGACGCGCAGTCCCAGGAAAAGCTGGATGCGCTATTGGAGCAGCTGCGCCTGGAGCTGTTTCCCGACATGGAGGAGGTCACCTTCACCGCCGTCGCCTATGACCAGACCTATGGCGACATGCAGCTGATGGTATGGTCCAGCGCCGGGCAGGGCGATTTGTACATGCTGGAGCGGGAACCGTTTCAGAATCTGGCTTCCGGCGGGGCCATGGCGCAGCTGACGCCCTATATCGAGAGCGGCGCGCTGTCGACGGGCGATATCGACCTGACGGCGGGCTATGTGACGGACCCCGAAACCGGCAAGAAATACCTCATGGGGGTGCCTGCTGACAGCCTGACGGGCCTGGAGGCCTACGGGATCGACCCGGAGGGCTGCGTGATGGGCCTGCTGGCCAGCGGCGGAAACCTGGACAACACCCTCAAGCTGATGCAGTGGCTGATTGACAACATGCGGTAAAGGCATGCCATTTGAGCGGGGCGCTTCACGCGAAGCGCCCCGCATTTTTATGCGGCGGGGCTTGACGCCTCCGGCCGGGATGTGGTATAATTCCGTCGATACATCGCACTGCGATATATCGTACTGCGGGAGGTGAGGCGTCATGGACGCACATATTCGCAAGGTGTATGTGCCGATGACGGAAACCGGATTTTACATTCTGCTGTGCCTTCGTGAGCAGCAGCACGGCTATGGTATCGTGCAGCGGGTGAAGAGCCTGACCCATGGGGAGATCTGTCTGAGCCCCGGCACGATGTACGGAAGCCTGTCCAAGATGGAAAAGGACGGGCTGATCCGGTTTGTCCGGGAGGAGGAAAAGCGGAGAATTTATGAGATTACGCCGCTGGGCACGGAGGTTTTGGAGCTGGAGATGAAGCGAATCGAAAGGCTGTATCAAACCATGAAGGAGGCGCGTTGAGGATGCAGGAGCGAAAGACGGAGTTCCGGTTTTTTACTGTGGCCGAATGGGAAAAGGAAGAGGCGTATTTGAGCCGGCGGCACCGGGAGGGCTGGCGGTTTACGGGAATAAGACTGCTCGGCCTGTACGGCTTTGAACGCTGTGAGCCGCAGGAGGTGGCCTACCGGCTGGATTACAATCCGGAGGGACGCGCGCACCGCGAGGAATATGTGCAAATGTTCCGCGACTGTGGCTGGGAATACGTGCAGGATTACGTGGGGTACAGCTATTTCCGCAAGCCCGCGCCCGCGTCGGAGCGCGACGCGGAAATCTTCTGCGACGACGCGTCCCGCCTGGAGATGATGGAGCGGGTGCTCAAGGGGCGCATGCTACCGCTCATGGCCATTCTGTTGCTGGTCATCGTGCCCGTGCTGATCGTCGAAGGCCAGCGGACAGAGCCGTTCAGCCGGTTTGTGACACTTGTGTACCTGCTGATTCTGGCGGCTTATGTCGCGGTGTTCGTGAAATTCGGCGTTCAGTTCCAAAAGCGGATGAGTGGGAAATAGGCAATCCGTTTGAGACAGAGCGTGCCTGAAACCCTGCGCCCCTTTCAAAGGGGCCTTTTTTCTGCCGTCTTCAACACCCAATTTTCACAAAACCGTCATGCGTTGCAAAGGTAGGACCGATACCATAAAGCGGCAGCAAACAAGCATGCCAGATGGCAGGAGGTTATTTCCATGAAAAAGGTCCTCAAAACGCTGGCGGTACTGGTGGTTCTGGCCGCCGCAGGATTCTTTGGCTACCGGTATTATCAGTCGCAGCGGGTGATGGCGGCGACATCCACGGATGGCGTCGCCTACACGGAATATACCGTATCCACCGGTTCCCTCTCCAAGACGGTCACAGGCACGGGCACGCTGTCCATCAGCCAGACCGATGATGTGGCGCTGGACTATGCCGCGACGGTGACGGATGCGCTGGTGGAAGCGGGCGACACCGTGACCGCCGGGCAGCCGCTTTTGAACATCGACGCCGTGGCCCTGCAAACCACCATTGAAACGCTGGAAACGGAGCTTGAGACCACAGAAACCGAAATCGCCACGCTGGCGGAGGACTATTCCTCCACGACGTATCTCAAGATGCCGCAGTATGGGCGTATCAAGGAGGTTTATCTCACCGAGGGCGCCTATATTCAGGACGTGATGGATCAGTACGGCGCAATCGTCCTTCTGTCCCTGGATGGGTGGATGTACGTGGAATTCCCTGCTCAGGAGGACTGGGAGATCGACGACACCGTGACCGTCAAGGTGGGCAACGTCGTGCTGGACGGCACCGTGCGCGCACTGGAAAACGGCATGGCCACCATCACTTTCTCCGACGCCTACAGCGAGGAGGGCGGCGAGGTGGAGATCGTCTACAAGGGCGAAACCCTGGGCACGGCCACGGCGCATATCCACATGCCCTATGAGCTGACCACCTCTGAAAAAGGCTATATCCACAGCGTGTTCATCGAGGAGAACGACCGCAAGTGGGAGGGCAACCGCATCTGCTACCTGATCAACGTGCCGGTCAGCGACAGCTATCAGGCGCTGCTGGAAACCCGCGCCCAGCAGACGGCGCAGATCAAGGAAATGAAGGCCCTGCGCGACGCCGGCGCCATCACCGCGCCCCAGGACGGTATCATGGCCTCCATCGTGGCGGCCTCGGCTACCGAGCAGGCCGCCGATACGGTGCTGGTGTCCCTCTATGTGGGCGACGAAAAGGAAATGGTCGTCAGCGTGGATGAGCTGGACATCACCAGCGTTGAGGTCGGGCAGAACGTGGATCTGGCCATGGACGCCATCACCGATCATACCTATGCGGGCACGGTCAGCAAGATCAGCCAGATCGGCACCGCCACCAGCGGCGTGACCGTCTATGACGTAACCCTCACCATCGAGGGCGACGATCAGCTCAAGCTGGGCATGAACGGCACCGCCACCATTCTGGTGGAGGAACGCGAAAACGTGCTGCTGGTGCCCATCACGGCGCTCAACACCTCGCGCGGGGAAAGCTACGTATGGCTCAAGTCCGACAGTGCGGCCGATGGCGAGCCCGGCGTGCGCACCACCGTGGAAACCGGCCTGAGCGACGAAAACTATGCCGAGGTCCTCAGCGGCCTGAGCGAGGGCGACGTGGTGCTCATCACCCGCGAGGCCAGCACCTCCACCACCGACAGCCGCGAAAACGGGATGGGCGGCATGATGATGGACATGGGCGGCGGCATGCCCGGCGGTTCGTTTGACGGCGGCATGCCCTCCGGCGGCGGAGCGCCCGCGGGCGGCGGCCGGACGCGGGGCAACTGAGGGGGCTAAGCAGCATGATTGACATGACGGACGTGGTCAAGCGCTACACCCTGGGCGGAGAAACCATCTATGCGCTCAACCACATTTCCCTGCACGTGGACAAGGGCGAATATGTGGCCATCATCGGCCCTTCCGGCAGCGGCAAGAGCACGCTGATGAACATCATCGGCTGCCTGGACACCGCCGACAGCGGAAGCTATATGCTCAATGACAAACCCATCCAGAAGTACCGCGAGCGCCAGCTCGCCCGCATCCGCAACCGACAGATCGGCTTTATCTTCCAGGGCTTCAACCTCCTACCCAAGCTCTCCGCGCTGGAAAACGTCGAACTGCCTCTGATCTATCAGGGCGTGGGCGTTTCGCAGCGGCGCACGGCGGCGCGCGAGGCGCTGGAGCGCGTCGGACTGGGCCAGCGCATGAAGCACCGGCCCACGCAGCTCTCCGGCGGCCAGCAGCAGCGCTGCGCCATCGCGCGGGCCATCGCGGTCAAACCCTCCCTGATTCTGGCCGATGAGCCCACCGGCAATCTGGACAAAAAAACCGGACGTGAAATTCTGCAGATCTTCCGCGAACTGCATCAGGCGGGCAACACCATCGTGCTCATCACGCACGACCCCAAGGTAGCTCAAAGCGCCGAGCGCGTCATCCGCATTGAGGACGGACAGCTCTACGAGAATCAGGAGGTGCCCCAGGATGATCTACCAGTCG
>USFL01000146.1 GCA_900553905.1 uncultured Eubacteriales bacterium
TCATGCCGCGGTCGCGGGGACGAAGAATGGTACGCATCAACCCCGGCGGAGTGAAAGCGGCATCATGCCGCGCGGAGTGAAGGCGGCATCATGCCGCGGTCGCGGGGACGAAGAATGGTACGCATCAACCCCGGCGGAGTGAAAGCGGCATCATGCCGCGCGGAGTGAAGGCGGCATCATGCCGCGGTCGCGGGGACGAAGAATGGTACGCATCAACCCCGGCGGAGTGAAGGCGGCATCATGCCGCGGTATCATACCGCGGTATCATGCCGCGACGACGGAAACCTTCATGGAGGTGGTTACGCCGGAGTAGAGCCAGACGGTGATGTTTACGTCGCCAACCTGACGGATGGGCTCGCATTCGATCTTGCGTTTGTCCACGTCCACGCCGTGCTGCTCCTTCAGGGCCGCGGCGATCTCCTGGCTGGTGATGCTGCCGTAGAGGCGGCCCTGGGAACCGCATTTGACCTTGAGGGTAATGACCTTGCCGCGCAGGCTGTCGGCCAGCTTCTGGGCGGCCTCGCGGCGCTCGCGCTCCAGACGCTCCTCGTTGGCGCGCTTGCGCTCGATTTCCTTCACCGCTCCGGGCGTGGCCTCCACGGCCCATTTGCGGGGAAAGAGGTAGTTGCGGGCGAAGCCGTCGGATACGTTGAGAACGTCGTCCTTCTTGCCGGTGCCCTTGACATCGCAAAGCAAAATCACTTTCATGGGTTTATCCCTCCTTGTGAGAATCGGTGGTTTTCAAAAGCCGCGCGCGGAAGTGGAATGCCTGATCGGCTACGCCCAGGAAAAACAGCGCCATGGGAAACAGGGCATAGAGCGCTGCCGAAAGCGCGCCGTAGAGCGCCGCACGGTCAGGATTGCGGGCGGAGAGAATGCATACCAGCACCGCCGCGCCCGCCAGCTGAAAGGCGCAGGAAAAGGTCGCATAAAACAGCAGCCCCAGGGTTTGAGCCAAACTGCCCTGGGCGCCGATCAGCAGGAGCGAGGCCAGGGCCATCAGGCACAGAACCCACCGCAGGCGCGGGGGGATCGCCATCAGGCGGAAACCGGGCGGCAATACGACATGCGCCTTGCGCTCGCCGGGATGCTCCGGGTCCGGACCGACGACCAGCACGGCACAGTATGTGCGCTGCACGCGCAGGGCGGTGAACAGCCCGCCCAGCAGGCAGGCCTGCACGAACAGCCAGGGGAGAAGCTGCTCCAGCATCAGCTGCACATTCAACCGCAAAGAGAGCAGCATCTGCCGCACGAGCGAGGGGTCCAGCAAAAACAGGGGCAGAAGGCCGTCCCTGTAGCCATCCGGCACGGCGAGCAGACCCGCCGCCGCAAAGCGGTACAGGAGCATCCCCGGTTGATCGGAGGCCTCCACCTGGGCTGCCAGCAGCTGCGCCAGCCCCTCGGCCATGCCCGCGCCCAGCGTATGCGAGGCCACCAGCACCACCAGCGTGAGCGATAGGGCATAGGTTCCGATGTAGAAGCCCACGGATAAGGGTACGGCCAGCTTTTTGCGGGTCTTGAGCCATAGGGTGAGCGCCAGGGGCAGCATGCCGGGAAGCAGCAACGTAAGGGAATAGAGGGGCTCAAAGCGGTACAGCAAAGATACGGCGGCGGGAGCCGCCGCAGCCAGCCAGGCCGCCCACTGCCGGGAGGAGCCCATCAGCGGACATCCCAGAAGCGGGGTAAGCAGCGCCAATCCCACGCAGGCAAAAGGGAAAACCGCCATCAGACCGGTCAGCACCAGCAGACCGGCCATGGCGGCGAACAGCCGGGACCGCTCAGGCCGGATCGCCGCGGACTGCACGCGCCATCCCTCCCCCTGACAAAACGCTTTTCCTTCCCGGTACGCATACACCGGGGATTGTATCATTATAAACTCGGCCGGGGGGAGAAGTCAACAGGACGGACGGGCGCCATCGCGCCGGGGCGTAAAGCCCTCAAAGATGGGAAGCCGGTAGCCCCGCGCCAGCGCCCCGTCAAGCGCCTCCTGGCTGCGAAGCGTCCAGGCGGCCAGGAGGGGGCGAAAGAAACGGCGCATGAGCCACATGGCCAGCGTATGGTCCTCCGGGCAGGAATAGGCTACGAAATGCGGACGGCTGAGGCAGTTGACCAGCAGGTGCTTGAGCGCGAAATGCGCAGCGGCTCCGGCCTCGCCCGTCTTGCGTGCGCCGCCCATGGCGAGCTGGCCGCGGATTACGTCGGGCGCATTCAGACGGAAATAGCGCATGGCCAACGGATGGAAGCTCTCCACGCAATAGGGGCCGGCGTAGGCGTGCAGATGCTCCCAAGCCGCCGCCGCATTGCGAGCCGCGCCTCCGTGGTGCTTTACCTCTACGATCAGCGGCACCCGCCCGTCCACCAGCGCAAGCACGTCGCTGAAAAGCGGCACGCATGAGCCGTCCGGCAGGAGATGGCGGCACAGCTCCTCGAAGGTGATGTCGCAGATGCGCAGGTCTGCGCCGCATACGCGCTTGAGGCTGGCGTCATGGTGCACCACCAGGCGTCCGTCCAGGGTGAGCTGCACATCCAGCTCGATGCCATAGCCCGCTTCCGCCGCGCGGGAAAAGGCGGCCAGGCTGTTTTCGGGCACGCTGCCGCCATGCAGGCCGCGATGAGCGTACAGCCACCCCGTGAGCGCCGAGGCGTCGGGCCGGGCCCGTCCGGGCGCGATCAAAAACAGGTACAGCCCCGCGAGAAACATCAGGCAAACCAGAATCCACAAAAGCGCGCTCATGGTCAGTCATCCCCCGCGTCAAAGGCTTCCAGACGGCTGCGCGGCGGCTGGGGCCGGCTGTCGCCGTGGCGGGTCAGGCTGATGGTGACGAAGGACAGCGCCACCATCACCGCCGCGTAGGGCAAAAGCGTGTAATACCCCACGTGCTCCAGCAGCCAGCCGCTTACGATGGGCGTGACAATCTGCGCGGCCATGGAGAAGGTGTAATAGTAGCCGGTGTATTTGCCCAGGTCGCCGCTCTTGGAGATCTCCACCACCATGGGATAGGAGTTGACGTTGATCATGGCCCAGGCCGCGCCGACCAGCGCGAAGATTCCATAGAGCACGGGGCTGAAACTGGCAAAGAGCGCCGCCGAGCCAAAGCAGGCCGCCAGCAGCAGAACGCCTGCCTGAATGACGCGCTTGCGGCCAAAGCGCGAGGAGAGAAAACCCACGGGCAGATAGCTCACCACCGCGCCCACCGTAGCCACCATCAGGCATTGGGAGGCGGCTTTGATATCGTAGCCCCACTGGACGCTTACGTACTTGGTAAAAGCGGTGGTAACGGCGTTGTAGCCCATGAACCACAGGGCGACGGAGCACAGGATCAAAATCAGGCTGCGGCGCAGGGCGGGGTCCAGCGAGGAAAAGCCCGCGCCGGAGGAGGGCGTTTCGTCGGCCTGCGCCTGGGCGGCATCTTCGCCCTGCGTGGCGAGGTTTTGCAGCTCGACCTCACGGGCCAGCCGGTTTTCCCGGATGGTGAGCAAAAGCACCACGACGGCCGCCAGCATCAGAATGGAAACGGCCAGGAACAGCGCGGAGTAGTCCTCGCGGCCCGTTGCGTCATGCGTGACCAGGAGGCTGGTGGCGGCCAGCGTGAATACGCCGCCCAGCGTGCCCATCAGGTTGATGATGGCGTTGCCCTTGCTGCGCAGGGGCTTGGGGGTCACGTCCGGCATGAGCGCCACGGCGGGGGAACGGTACACGCCCATCGCCAGCAGCAGCAGCCCCAGCGCCGCCACAAACAGCCAAAGGCTGCGCGCGCGGTCCGCCATGGGCAGCAGGTTCATCAGCACCACCGCGGCCAGCGTGCCGCCCAAGATATAGGGCATGCGCCGTCCCAGCCGCGTATGCGTGCGGTCGGACAGCTTGCCGAAGAGGGGCAGCAGAAACAGCGCCAGCACGTTGTCCAGCGCCATGATCACGCCCGCGATATCATCGGGGATATCAAAGGTGTTTTTCAGAATGAGGGGCACCACGTTGTCGTACAGCTGCCAAAACGCACAGATGGACAGAAACGCCAGGCCTACCAGCAGCGTGCGCTTGTAATTGAGCTTCATGCGCGCAAACCTCCCATGCCAAAACAACGGTTTTTCCTATGATACCGCGACGGAGGGGAGGATGTCAACGGCGGGAGAAAGGCGGCTGCGGAAAGAAAACAGACCGCAGGAAACAGGGCCTGCGGTCTGGCAAGGAGATCCGTTTTGATTTGAAGCAGCCGGCGCCGGGCTCCAGCCCTTCGCATGCGCCATTATACCTCCGGAATGACGACCTCCACCTCCCGGCCGGCCTCTGCGGAGCGGGCGATGGCGTCGATGATGGCCTGATTGTAGAGAATCTGCGAGGAGGGCACCGGCGCGGGCCCGCCGCTTTCGATGGCGTCGAGGAAGGAACGGATCTTGCGGTCGAACAGGCCCGGCCCCTCGTCGGGGATGATGGGCAGCTCCGTCACCGTCTGCAGGCCCGCTACGTCGGTATACAGCTTCATGGGGCCGCCCACGGTGCCGTTCCAGCATTCCGTGGAGGGGATGCGCAGCGCGCCCTCCGTGCCCAGAATCAGCGTATCGCCCGGCGTGTCCAGGTGCATGGCCCAGCTGATGCGGAAGTCCAGCACCACACCGCCCTCCAGGCGGATGAAGGCTGCGGCGAAGTCGTCCACATCAAAGCGGGCGGCGTTCTGGGCGGCGGTATGGAAAGCGTCCGGGTACTGGTAGCGCTCGCTCTGGCCGAAGAAGGAGGAGGTATAGCCCGTCACGGTCAGCGGGCGGGGGTAGCCGATGGCGTTGAGCACCATATCCAGCGAGTAGCAGCCGATATCGCCCAGCGCGCCGATACCGGCGGTCTTTTTTTCGATGAAGGTGCTG
>USFL01000147.1 GCA_900553905.1 uncultured Eubacteriales bacterium
GCGGTAGCGCAGAACACGCACCGCATGGCCGTTTCACGAAACTTGCCGCTCATGGCCTTACTTCTGGAAGCCTTCCCAGGTGGTCACAGCGCCGGTGAAAATCTGCTCGATCTCTTCAACGGTCATGCTCTCGACCGGGTTGGCGGGGTTGACGATGATGGCGATGCCGTCCATGGCGATGGTGGTGCCGGTCAGGCCAGCCTCGATTTCGCTGTCCTTCAGGGCGCGGGAAGCCATGCCGATGTCGCAGATGCCGTCGATAGCACTGGTCATGCCGGTGGTGGAGTCGCTCTGCTGAATCTCGATCTCAGCGTTGGGGTTGAGGGCGGCGTAGGCTTCCTTGAGCTTTTCCATCACAGGGGTGACGGAGGAGGAGCCGGCCACGACGATCTTGCCGGAAACCTGCTTGCCGGCATAGGCGGGGGCGTCGTCCAGCGGGATGTAGCCGTTTTCGGCCACCACGACCTGACCCTCCGCAGAGAGGATGTAGGAGATGAAGTCCTGCGCAACCTCGCTCACCTCGCCCTTGGTGGCGATGTTGAACGGGCGGGCTACCTTGTAGTCGCCGGACTTGATGTTTTCCACGGTCGCTTCCACGCCGTCCACCTGAAGCGCCTTGACGGTCTCGTTGAGCGAGCCCATGCTGGAGTAGCCGATGGCGGCCTCGTTGCCCGCGACGGTGGTCATCATCACGTTGGTGCTGTTGGTGATGACGGCTTCCTCGGTGGTGTAGTCCACCTTGTTGCCGGCCTCGTCCTTCTTTTCCACACCCAGCAGCTCGATGAACGCGCCGCGCGTGCCGCTGCCTTCCTCACGGCTGACCACGGTGATGTCCTGCGCGTAGTCAAACTCGGCCATTGCGGCGGTCGCGCCAGCCAGCAGCGTCAGGCTCAAAAGGATTCCCAGAAACTTTTTCATGTTCATTTCCCTCCTTGGTTCTTTGTACGGGTAAAAGTATACGGCGCGTGTGTTAAACCAACTGTGCCGTTTTTGTTAAAAGGGGGTAAAAACGGTTGTGTAAAGCAAACGCCCGTGCCGCGCTCCAGCGGCGGACGGTCCTGCCATCTATAAAAAAAAACCGCTCTTTATGAACCAAAACGCCCGCCTCGGAGTCTGAATAATCAGCGTCCGAAACGAGCGTCCGGCGCGCTTTTTGAGCGCTGCCGCAGGTGTGATGAACTTGACAAACAGGAGGAAAAAACATGAAACACCGTTTGCTTTGCGCGTGTGCCTGTCTTGCACTGGCCGTGATCGGCCTGACCGACGCAAGGGCAGAAAACCCGGAATTTCAAACCATTTCGCAGCTCAAAGAAACCTGTCCGAACGGCTGGCAAGAGACGGTATACGCCTGCGGCCGGGAGATTTCCATTGATCTGGACGTGACGGTGCCGGACGTGGAATGCTTCCCTGTCATGGAGGCCGACCCCATTCCCCTGGCGGAGGGCAGGTCCGCCGAGGCGTCCGTCATCACCGGCGACGTCGAGCAGTGGATGAGCACAGGCTTTCTGCGCATCGACGTGCCCAACCGCCTTGTCAAAAGCGCCGCGCAAAAAGCGCATCCCGCTTCCGCCGCGCCGGGGGGATACAACCAGTACCCCATCCTGCGCCAGTTTGGCGAATTTGACCCGGACACGGCCTATGCGTTCAACAACCGCACCACCGTCGCAGACGCACAGCAGCTTCTGCTGGATGCATGGGAGAGCCTCTATCCCGGCGAGGACATCGCGCTTCTGCCTCATCGGCTCATCGCCTATCAGGGGGACATGAAGTACGATTACAGAACCGACACCTATTCGGGCGATCCCCTGCCGGAATCGGAAGCGACGCTCATGGTCTATTTCGATCAGATGGTCGGTGGCATTCCCGTCATCTGCGGCGCGGCGGAGAGCTTTACGCGCTACGCCGGTACAAACAACCGGGAGACGCAGCGGTATCACGGCGCCATCGCTATCACGCAGGGGCTGAAAAGCATCGGGCTGGAGGAGATGTACAGGAGCCTTCAGTTCCATCTGCTCAACCCCGCCGCGCTGCTCGCGGAAGATGTGCCGCTGTGCGGCTTTGAGCGGGTGAAGGAAACCTGTCTCGCCCTCATCCGGGCGGGACGGCTGAGGAAAATTGCCAACCTGCGCCTGGGATACGCCGTATGGCTCAACGAAACGGGCTCCGCCTTCACCCTCCTGCCCACATGGGTGGCGGAAGGCGACCTGTACCCCGACGCGGAAACCCCGGATGAACCCAACGAAAAGCAATATGACGCCGTTTCCTCCTATTGGGGGTCTATTCTCATCAACGCGCAGACCGGGGAGCTGATCGATCCGTACAACGCCGCAAGCGATCGATCCTTTGACAAGCCGCGTCTTATCCTATGGGAGGACATCTGAACGGGATCGCAATGCCGTTACGTCGCGTCCTTGCCGGCCTCCGCCTGCTCCTGCCTGCGCTGGAAGGCGCGCAGCTGGCGGTTGAGGACGGCGCTGTCGGCGCGCATGGCCACATGGTCGCCAAACCACATGGCCGCCAGACCCGCTTGCAACAGCAGCACCAGCGCCACGCCGCCCCAGAAGGGCACGCCCACAAACCAGCCCAGCCACAGAGAGCCGCCCCAGAAAATGACGTTGCCCACGAGGACCCACGCCACGGTGCGAACCGGGGTGGGGGTTTTCCCCTGCGGAAGAATGGCGGTTTCTACCATCGCAAAGATCAGGCAGGCAATCCACATGCCGACAATCTCCAGCGAAAGAACATAATTCACGCCCTGTGCGGCGTTCCATGCCATTTTGCACAGCAGCAACGCTAGGGTGTAGATTCCCATGCGCAGCTTCATCTGCATGGCCCAGCGGTAAAGTGCGAGAAAGCGTTTCATCTTGTCAGCCTCCGTCCTGAATTCTCTCGCGCAGAAGGGGCGCGTAGCGGCGCGAAACGACGATCTTTTCCCCGTTTTTCAGCGTGGCTTCAATCCGGTTGCCGCCCAGGCTGCGCAGCACGCGGATGGCGTTGAGATTCACCAGCGCCGATTTGGCGCAGCGGAACAGGCCTAGATGTTCCCAACGGCTCTCCAGCATGCCCAGGCCCAGCGCCGTCTGGTACATCTCCGCGGCGGTGTAGAGGAACACCTTGTCATCCACCACCTCGCCCCAGATGATGTCCCGGATGGGCAGGGCGACCATGCGCCGGCATTCGTCCCAGGCCCACAGCCGGGTCGCGTCCTGCTCAAGCATCGCCAGAATCCGAAGCAGTTCGTCGCTGTCCTCCGGACCCCGCAGAATGACCTGCACTTCCCCCGGCACATGCTCCACCCTGATGTTCATTGTGCGACCCCCTTTGCATCGCCAGCATAACAAAGACCGGCGCCCCGCGCAAGATGCGGGGCGCCAAGCGGCTGTTTTCAGGGGGCAGGATGCAGGCTTTCGCCTTGCCGGTCAGGCGCGCACCGTTTTTTTCATGTCGCTGTACCCAATCCATACGGTCCATACATAGGCGCAGGTCTTGGGGATCATCAGCATGCCGATCAGCGGCGCGGCGTCGGCCCACAGCACCACAGGGATATAGAAGGCAAAGCTGAAGCGGTACGCCTGGTCGTGATGCTCCCTGGCGCTCTGGTAAAACAGCACGATGATCAAAATCCCCAGTAGCGCAAAGGGAATGTTGCGCCACACGCCCCAGATGACCGGCGCATCCGCGTCCAACCAGCGGTTTTGCGGGAACAGGCACAGCGCGACGCGCGCCGCCGCCAGCGCATAGACCAGCGCCGTCAGGCCCCGCTTTCCCTTCACCTCGTAGCGCAGCCGCCACACGTAGTACAGCAACACATAAAAGACGGTCATGGTGATGGACGTGATGAACTTGCCCGCGCCCAGCGCCGCCGTGTAGTTTTCCAGCCCCGTGGTGCACAGCGCAATGGCGCGCGGAACCAGGTGGAACGCGTCGCCCGCCCCCAGCGTTACGGCCATCAGGCCAAACAGCTGGTGCTGCCGGCTGGCGCCGCTCGTTTGCAGCATGCGAACGCCCAGATATATGACGGTCGTGAGATAGAGAATATCAAAAACGGTTTCCATAATCGCCTACATGGTCATTCTTCCTTTCCGTCTGCGAGCGCGCCCGCCAGCAGCGCCTTGATCAGCGCCGTGCGGTCGCACCCGGTCATCAGGTCCATCTTGAAGCAGTCCAGTGTGAAATCCGCAAGCGCCTGCGGCGTCAGCGGTTCGGCCAGCCGCGGTGCATGGGGCGCAAACGCCTCCACCAGCATGGCGCGCATGTGCCCGGTGACCTCGTCCATGGCGGCGCGCCCCCGCGCCACATCGTCAAAGGCCAATCCGTGCGCCGAAAAGAACCCAGGATAGCGCCGCCTGCCCTCGCGGATGCAGCCGCCCACGGCCTCCACCAGCGAAAGAGCGTCTCCGACCGCGCCGGGCTGCATCAGCGGCGCAAAGATCTCTTGCCACACCGCTCCCACGGCGGCAATCAGCAGCGACGTTTTATCGGGAAAGTAATGGTACACCGTGCCCACCGCCACCCCGCAGGCCTGCGCGATCTGCCGCATGCTGATCTCTCCGGCATTTTGCTTGAGCAGGATCGCGGCGTGCAGAATCTCCTCCCGGCATGTTGCCGCAGCCTTCATCAGCCTTCCTCCTCTCGAAATGAACATCGTTCATATGAACGATGTTCATTTTACCGTACACCTCGCGTTCTGTCAAGTGTCCCACAAAAAAATCCCGCGTGCTTGTCAGCCTGCGAGGCGCGTGCTATACTTAGCCATCAGACGGGAAAAAGGGGGGCTGTTCATGCGCCGTGACGCGCATACTTTCGGCATTCTGTTTCTGTCCACCTTCAAGCTCAGCGCCTTC
>USFL01000148.1 GCA_900553905.1 uncultured Eubacteriales bacterium
CGGTGCTGGGCAACTTTGACGGGCTGCCCCGCGGCGTGATGTTCTGGCGCAGCTTTACCCACTGGATCGGCGGCATGGGCGTGCTGGTGCTTACCCTGGCGCTGCTGCCGCAGATGACGGGGCGTTCTTCTCACCTGGTCCGCGCGGAAAGCCCCGGTCCCAGCTTAAGCAAGATCGTGCCCAAAATGGGCGATACCGCCAAGATTCTCTACCTGATCTACGGCGTGCTGACCGTGATCGAGCTGGCGGCGCTGATCATCGCGGGTATGTCGCCCTACGATGCGGCGATCCATGCCATGGGTACGGCGGGTACGGGCGGCTTCAGCAACTACGGCAGCAGCATCGGCGCGTTTAACAGCGCCATGATCGACGCGATCATCACCTTCTTCATGGTACTGTTCGGCATCAACTTCGCATTGTTCTACCGTGTGCTGGTGGGCGGCTGGCGCGACGCGCTCCGCAGCGAGGAGCTCCATTGGTATCTGGCGCTGTTCGCCGGTTCCACGCTGTTTGTGTCCCTGATGATCCTGCCGCAGTATGGCACCTTTCTTAATGCCCTGCGCTATGGCAGCTTTCAGGTGGCCACCATCATGTCCACCACGGGCTATGCCACCACGGATTTTAACCTCTGGCCCCAGGCGGTCAAGGCGCTGATCGTGGTGCTGATGTTCGTCGGTTCGTGCGCGGGGTCCACGGCTGGTGGCATCAAGGTGGTGCGCATCGGCATCCTGTGTAAGCTGGGTCGTCGCGAGGTGCGGCACACCTTTCAGCCGCGCAAGGTGCAGGTGGTGCGCTTCGAGGGCAAGGGCGTGGAGGAAAACCGCCTTACGCAGGTTGCGGTCTTCTTTTTTGTGTATGTGCTGCTGGTGCTGGTGGGTATGTTTTTGGTGTCGCTGGAAGGTTTGTACGACCTGGAAACCAACTTCACCGCCGCGCTCACCTGCATCAGCAACGTGGGCCCCGGCCTCGGCCATGTGGGTCCGGTGGAAAGCTTTTCGGGCTACGGACCCTTTGCCAAGGTGGTGCTCAGCATGCTCATGCTGGCTGGCAGGCTGGAGCTGTTCCCCATTCTGGTGCTGTTCCATCCGTCCGTGTGGCGCAAGGGATAATCCTCTGCACGGGCGGCCAGACGGCCGGTTCCTCGTCATCTTGAGGGACCGGTCGCCTTTTTTTGTCACATCTTTGTAAAAACTATTTGTCCAAGACCAACTTTATTTTCCAACAGGCTATACTTTCCTTGGGTTTTCATGTACAATAAGCTAGGGTAAATTCGTAACATTTCCATCCCAAAGAGAAAGGAGTGGATGAAACTGAAACGGATCATCTGCCTTTTAATTGTGTTTTGCCTGCTGTGCCCGCTCTATGCCCTTGCGGACGATTCCGGCGTACTGGCCGAGAGCGAGCTGAACGAATGGGTTGTCAAGGCGCTGCGGGACAGCGCCGCCGAGCGGCCGCTCAACGCGCCGGTGGGGGAGGAATCCCACACGGAGGACGGCTACGCCTTTATCTACGATTTTGCCACCCTTTATTACGACAAGCCCGAGCTGGATGAAAACAGCGTGCTATTGGCCGTATCCGTGACGAACGAAGCCTATCCCGGCCCGCGCGGCATTAAGCTGGGCGATGCGCAGAGCGTGCTCATCGACACCTACGGCTGGCAGAACCCCACGCTGGTAGGCGACGGTATTTTCGCCGCGTTTTACCGCCTCAACAGCCTGCCCCAATCCGCCTATTGGAGCTGGGCGCAGCTGGACGGCGCGGATGGGATAACGAGCGTGCAATGCGCCATCCATGTGCAGGTGGCCGACGGCCGCTATACCGACGCAGGGGTGGTGTATTCGCTGGAAGGCGGCGTGGTGACGGCCATCCGGATCTATGGGCTGAGCAGCTTTGTGGGCGCCGACGAGGTGCGCGGCAACCTGGAAGCGGTGGGAAACGTGCAGACGGCAGCCAGCGGAGACGCCGTGGATGTGCCGGACGTAACCCTGAGCGCCGCGACGGTGGCGGCCAACCAGGCGCAGCCCTTCGGTGCGGAAGACCTGTCCTTTGCGGGCATCGACTACGCCAGCCTGACGCTGGAAAGCGCAAAGAGCGCGTTGGGAGAGTCCGCGAGCCAGAGCGCCGCGGAGGATGCGGCGGGCGGCACCTACCTGAACCTGACCTGGAGCGGCGCAGAGCTGATCTGGCTGGAGGACGAGACTGCGGGCCGTGCGCAGTCCCTGCGAGTGACGGACGCCCAGATCGAGGGCCCGCGCGGACTGAAGGCGGGCATGCCCTTTGAGGAAGCGGCCGCGCTGTTCCTCAGCGAGGGCAAGCCGGGCGTGCTCTATGGCCAGTCTGGAGACACGGAATACGGCGAAGCGGTCAACGAGGGAACCCAGACGCTGCTCACCTATTATATGGCGGCCGGAGCCGCGGTGGGTGACGGAAGCTATGTGTTGCAGCTTGTATTTGAAAATGGCGCGCTGAAGGAATGGGTGCTGTCTACCTCTGAGGTGCGCTGGACCATGTAACCCTTTTGAACCCCAATGCTGGGAGGAACGACCATGAAGATTGATCTCACCTGTCCCGTCGAGCTCTGGCAATACGCCATGCCCACCGAAGACGACGCCGATTGCACCTTTGTCATGAACAACCTTAGCGACAAGGTGGTGGTGTCCGTCCAGGTGACCCTGAAATGCTTTGACAAGGAGGACATGCTCCTCTTTTCGCAAACGGAGCGCATCCAGGGCCTGAAGGCCGGGGTGGGCGAGCGGTTCAGCATCATGCTGCTGCCCTCCCAGTGGCGCGATGTGGAGGGCGTCGATCTGGTGATCGAAAAGGTCTGGTTCGACGATTCCACCATCTGGCGCCGGGGAAACGCCCCGCTGACCTATTATGAATCCAACGCGCTGCCGGGTGGCCGCGCGCTGGACCAGCTGCGCTTTGTGGCCGGCAAGGACGCGGTGGGCTATCCCTGCGTGCAGGATCAGGTGTGGCTGTGCGTCTGCGGCCGTGCCAACGCGCTCGAAAGCGACCGCTGCTGCCGCTGCGAACGGCGGCGCGACGCGGTGTTTGCAAGCTACAGCCCCGACAACGTTGCCCACGTCATCGCCGCCCATGAGCAGAAGCTGGCCATGGCGGCCCGCAAGGCCCGTGAAGAAAATAACCTGGTCATCGAAAAGCAGGAGGTCCAGCGCGCCTCCAAACGCCGCCGCCGCCGGATGACGGTCTGGGCTGCGGGCCTGTCGGCTGCCGTGGTGGCGCTGGCCGCCGTGATCATCCTGTGGGTGGTGCCCGCGGTGCGCTACCAGTCAGCCATGGGATTGATTGATAGCGGGAAGTTCGACGAGGCGCGGGCGGCTTTCAGCGCCATGGGCGACTACCGGGACGCGCAGGCGCAACTGGCCGTGTGCGATTATCAGGAAGCCCTGTCCCTGATGGAGACCGGCGGTGTGGACGCGCTTGTGCAGGCGGAGGCGGACTTTGCCGCCCTGGGGGATTACCAGGACAGCGCCGACAGGCTCAAGGAAGCCACCTATGCGCTTGGGCAGGCCTATCTGGAGGCCGGCAGCTATGAGCTGGCCGCCGACCGCTTCCTGTCCCTGGGCGATTACCAGGACAGTCCGGAGATGTTCAAGGAAGCCAGCTACCAGCAGGCGCAGGCGCTTTACGACGGCGGCAATTACACCGTGGCGCGCGTGCTGTTCCAGAATCTGGCGGATTACAGCGATTCCGCCGACCGCGCGCAGGCCTGCACCTATCAGGAGGGCAAGGCCCTCTATGACGCCGGCGACTACGCGGGGGCTGTGGCGGCGCTGGCTTCGCTGGGCGAATACGAGGATGCGGCGCAGCTGGTGAAGCAGGCTAACTACGCCATGGCCGAAGCCAAGCTGACCGAGGGCCAGGACGAGGAGGCGGGCCGCCTGTTCCTGGCGGCAGGGGACTATTCCGATGCCGTGGCGCGCGGCAACGACTGCATCTATCAGGCGGCGCTGGCCGCCAAGGAAACAGGCGATTACGACAAGGCCACGGAACTGTTCACTTTGATCATCGGCTATCTGGACAGCGAGGGGCAGATTCAGGATTGCCTCTATCAGCAGGCGGTCGCCCTGCGGGACAGCGGCGATTATGCCGGCGCGCTGGCCCTGCTGGAGATGGGCGGCACGCCCCGCAGCGAGGACGCGCAGCAGCTCTATTATGAATGCAACTATGAGCTGGCCATGGCCGCCATTGAGGAAGAGGACCTGGAACGCGCCCAGACGCTTTTAGAAAATGTAGACAACTACGAGGATAGCGAAAAGCAGCTCAACGCCGTGCGCTATGAGCTGGCCGAGGCCGCTCTTGCGGCGGAAAACTATGCGGATGCCCGCATCCTCTATAACGCGCTGGGCTCCTACAAGGACAGCGCCACCAAGCTCAAGCAGTGCAGCTATGCCATTGCCAGCGCGGCGCTCGCTGCGGGTGATTATGCCGCCGCCATTTCCGGATTTGAAGCTCTGGGCAGCTATCAGGACAGCGCCGCCATGTTCGAGGAGGCGGCCTATCAGCAGGCGCTCGCCCTCAAGACGGCAGGTGACACGCAGGGCGCGATGGAAGTGCTGGCCGAGCTTACCGACAGCGACCGCGCGCAGGCCGAGCTGATCGCCATTCAGCTGGAGCAGGGAGCCGAGCTGGAGGCGGCGGGCGATTACGCGGCGGCGGCGGAGGTCTATGCCGCCATCGAGGACAGCGAGGAGGCGCAGGAGCGCTACAACGCCTGCCTGTACACCCAGGCCGAGCAGCTGCGCGACGCGGGCGATCTGACCGCCGCGGGTGCGGCCTTCGAGGCCC
>USFL01000149.1 GCA_900553905.1 uncultured Eubacteriales bacterium
ACACTTGCGGAGCGCAACGGCGCGACCGTCGGGGTGGAAAGCTGTCCGGGCAGGGGCAGCCGCTTTACGGTCTGCTTTGAGCAGAAGCAGGACGGCGATTGAGGCGCGTTTTGGCGATACGCCTGCAAGAGAAGCGGGCTATGCCGCACTTCTCAGACCAGCTCCAGCGACGGCACGGCGTTCAGCTCCAGCGGCGCAAGCTCGCCCTTTTTCAGGCGATAATAGGCTGCCGAACCGATCATGGCGGCGTTGTCGGTGCACAGCCACAGATCCGGCATGCACAGGCGGAAGCCGCGCTTGGCCGCGAGCGCCGTCATCTGCGCGCGCAGGCGGCGGTTGGCGCTCACGCCGCCCGCCAGGCACAGCGTATGCAGACCGCTTTCCTCCAGGGCCAGCATGGCGCGCTCGCAGAGCGTATCCACCACCGCGCGCTCAAAGCTCGCAGCCAGGTCAGCGCGGGGCAGGGCCTCGCCCTTCTGCTCCATCTTGTGGCAGGCGTTGAGAAACGCGGTCTTGAGACCCGAAAAGCTGAAATCGTACCGCCCGTCCGGATGAGGATGGGGCAGGGGAAGGCAGGTATCGTCCCCGCCCTCGGCCAGTTTGGAAAGCAGCGGCCCGCCGGGGTAATTCAGCCCCAGCACGCGCGCGGCCTTGTCGAAGGCCTCGCCCGCGGCGTCGTCCACCGTCTGGCCAAGCAGGGTGTAGTCGCCATAGGCGTTCACGCGCGTGAGGTGGCTGTGCCCGCCGCTCACCACCAGGCACACAAACGGCGGTTCCAGATCCGGCGTGGTCAGAAAGTTGGCGCTGACATGCCCTTCGATGTGGTTGACGGGGATGAGCGGCAGGCGCGTGGTATAGCTCAATCCCTTCATGCAGTTGACGCCGGTGAGCAGCGCGCCCACCAGCCCCGGGCCATAGGTCACGGCCAGCGCGTCAATGTCTGAAAGGGTCATTCCCGCCTCTTTGAGCGCCTGGTCGATTACCCGGTCGCAGGCGTCCATATGCGCGCGGCTGGCGATCTCCGGCACCACACCGCCGTAGAGCGCGTGGGTGTCCACCTGGGAAAAGATGACGCTGCTGATGATCCGCCGCCCGTTTTCCACGATGGCGGCCGCGGTTTCATCGCAGCTGGACTCCATGGCTAAAATGCGAACGGAAGCCTTGCTCTGCAAGGCTTCCAGCTTTTTTTGCATCTCCTGTTGCGTCTGCACGGAAAAGGGCCTCCTTAACGGTTCGCGCCGCCGGCGGACTGGGCGCGCGACTGCGCGATGCGCGCGCTCACCGGCGAAAGAATCAGGGGCAGCACCAGCACCGCCGCCAGCATCAGCACCAGCATCAGCAGGACGGGCGGCAGGTATGCCGAAAACAGCGTCTCCGGGAACAGGCGCATCACCAGCTCGTCCGCGGGGAAGATGCCGTCGGGGATGAGCGTGCGGTGCAGCATCTCCCACATACCGCTAAAATCCAGGCTGGCCCACAGGCCCACCCCGGCGATGAGCAGCAGCGGCAAAAGCGTTCCCGCATAATACCCCTGCATAGAGAAGCCGCCCCGGCGGCCGGAGGTGGCCAGCGCCCAGGCAAGCAGCAGGACCGCCGCCGCCGCGCCGCACACAAGCAGCGTGGAAGCGGCGCTCACCCAGCCCTTGACCGTGACCATATGGTCGCGGAAATCCTGGGGAATGAAGCGGCTGGCCGGGAAGCCCGCCACGGTGATGCTGGGTTCCCAGCTGTCCTGCGCGTCGGTGAGAAAGAGGATGGTTTCGTCCGCGAAGCTGCGCACGCTGTCTTCGTCCATGCCCAGGACGGCATAATCGACGTTTTCCAGCAGCGCGGTCTCAAAGAGCTGACGGTCCACGGCATTGAGGTAGACGGAAGCCGCTGCCGCCATCAGCACCAGAAGAAACGACGCGATAAAGCAGCGGCCGAACGCGCCGCGCCGCGGCTGTGCGGCCCTGTCATTTGCCATTGGCTGTCCTCCCATGCTCACTGCATTTTCAGGTAGGCGGTGATGAAGCCGTCGAGGTTGCCGTCCATCACGTCATCCACGTTGCCGCTCTCATAGCCGGTGCGGTGGTCCTTGACCATGGTGTAGGGCTGGAACACATAGGAACGGATCTGGCTGCCCCATTCGATCTTCTTCATTTCGCCCTTGATGTCGGCCATCTGCTCTTCCTTCTCGCGCTCGCGAAGCTCCAGCAGGCGGCTCTTGAGGATGCGGAGGCAGACCTCGCGGTTTTGCACCTGGCTGCGCTCGTTCTGGCACTGGGCCACGATGCCGGTGGGGATGTGCGTCATGCGCACGGCGCTGTCCGTGCGGTTGACGTGCTGGCCGCCCGCGCCGCCGGCGCGGTAGGTGTCGATGCGCACTTCCTCCATGTTGACTTCAAAGTCCTGATCATCCTCCAGGATGGGGGACACGTCCAGGGAGCTGAAGGAGGTGTGGCGGCGTGCGTTGGCGTCGAAGGGGGAGATGCGCACCAACCGGTGCACGCCCTTCTCGCTGCGCAAAAAGCCATAGGCGTTTTCGCCGTCCACCTGGAAGGTCACGCTCTTGATGCCCGCCTCGTCGCCGTCCAGGAGGTCGTTGACCGTCACCTTGAAGCCATGGCGCTCACAGTAGCGGGTGTACATGCGGTAGAGCATCTGCGTCCAGTCCTGCGCCTCGGTGCCGCCCGCGCCCGCATGCAAGGAGAGCACGGCGTTGCAGCTGTCATAGTCACCCCGCATGAGCGTTTCCAGCTCCAGCGCGTCGGCGTCCTTGGCAAGGCTTTCCAGCTCCTGCTCGCACTCGGCGGCGATGCCCTCGTCCTCGTCTTCGGCAAGCAGCTCCAGCATGGCCTCCACATCGTCGGCGCGCGTCTCCAGGCGCTTGACGTGATCCAGCTTTCCCTCGATCTGGCTTACCTTGCGGTTGACGGCGGTGGAGCGCTCCAGGTTGTTCCAGAACTCCGGGGCGTTCATCTCCTCCTTGAGCTCCGCCAGCTCCTCGCGCAAAAGGGGGAGCTTGAGCGCGTCGGCCGCCTTGGCTACGGTGTCGCGCAGGCGGGTAAGGTCCTGTTTCATTCGTTCCTGATCGATCATACCGTCACTTCCTTACTGGGCGCCGGGCGCCCCTGACTCCACGGTTCATGGCCTTTAGCCCGGCCTATTTCCCCGCGCCGCAGCAGTGCTTGTACTTCTTGCCGCTGCCGCAGGGGCAGGGCTGGTTGCGCCCGGGCGCGCCGGGCATGGCCTTGTTGGTGGGCGCGCCGCCCTTCTTGGCCTGGCCGTTGGTGTTTTCTTCTCCCTGCAGGCTGGCCTTGGCAGCGTCCAGGTTGACGGTGCGGCGGCGCTCCGGCAGGCGTTCCACGCGGGCCTGATAGAGGCGGCGCACGGTTTCCTCGCGGATGAAGTGCACCATGTCGTTGAACATGTCGTAGCTCTCCATCCGGTATTCCTGCACGGGATCGCGCTGGCCGTAGGCGCGCAGGCCGATGCCGTCGCGCAGGTCGTCCATGGCGTCGATGTGGTCCATCCAGTGGTGATCGATGGCGGAGAGCAGCACCACGCGCTCAAACTCGCGCATGTCGATGCCCATACCGGAAAGCAGCGCCTCGCGCTCGGCATAGAAGGCCTCGGCGTCGGCGTAGAGGAGCTTGACGAGCTCCTCGGGCTCCTCCATGGTCTTGATCGCTTCGGCATGGCTGTCGAAGGCGCCGGGCTTGAGGCACAGCTTCTCCAGATAGTCGCGCGCATCATCGATAGACCAGTCAAAGCTCCCCTCGCCGGTGAAGTTGCGCTCGGCGGTGGAGTCGATGAGCTTGTGGACCATGTCGATGATGTTCTGGCGCACGTCGTGGCCCATGAGGATGTCGCAGCGCTGGCCGTAGATGAGCTCGCGCTGCTTGTTCATCACGTCGTCATATTGCAGCACGCTCTTGCGGATGGAGTAGTTGCGGCCCTCGATGCGCTTCTGCGCGCCCTCGATCTGCTTGGTGAGCATGCCCGCCTCCAGCGGCTGGTCCTCGGTCATGCCCAGCTTCTCGATCATGGGCGCGATGCGCTCGGAGCCGAAGAGACGCATCACGTCGTCCTCGAGGCTGATGAAGAACTGCGTGGAGCCGGGGTCGCCCTGACGGCCGGCGCGGCCGCGGAGCTGGTTGTCGATGCGGCGGCTCTCGTGGCGCTCGGTGCCGATGATGTGCAGGCCGCCCAGCGCCATGACGCGCTCGTGCTCGGCGTCGGTCTCCTTTTTGAAGCCCTCGTAGAGCTCGCGGTAGCGTTTGCGTGCGTCCAGCACCACCTGGTCCACGTTTTCGTTGTGGCCGGTGGCCGCCTCGATGATCTCGTCGGGGTAGTTTTCCTGCCGCATGGCGCGGCGAGCCAGAAAGTCCGGATTGCCGCCCAGCAGGATGTCCGTGCCGCGGCCGGCCATGTTGGTGGCGATGGTCACGGCCCCCACGTGGCCGGCCTGGGCCACGATCTCGGCTTCCTTCTGGTGATTCTTGGCGTTGAGCACCTCATGGCTCACGCCGCGCAGCTTGATGAGGTGGGAGAGCATTTCGCTGGTTTCCACGTTGACGGTGCCCACCAGAATAGGCTGGCCGGTCTGGTGGCGCTTGACGATCTCCTCGACGACGGCGTTGAACTTGCCGCGTTTGGTCTTGTAGACCATGTCGTTGAGATCCTTGCGGATCATGGGCTTGTTGGTGGGAATCTGCACCACGTCCAGGTTGTAGATGCCCTGGAACTCCTCTTCCTCGGTCTTGGCGGTGCCGGTCATGCCGCTGATCTTTTTGTACATGCGGAAGT
>USFL01000150.1 GCA_900553905.1 uncultured Eubacteriales bacterium
GCCACGCCGATGGCGTAGGCCAGCGCCACCTCGGCGCGCCGGGCCAGCCCCTCGGCCACCAGGTGCTTGGCGACGTACCGGGCGGCATAGCAGGCGGAGCGGTCCACCTTGGAGGGGTCCTTGCCGCTGAACGCGCCGCCGCCGTGCCGCGCGTAGCCGCCATAGGTGTCCACGATGATCTTGCGGCCGGTCAGGCCCGTATCCGCGGCCGGGCCGCCCAGCACGAAACGGCCGGTGGGGTTGATATAGACCTTGGTCTGCGGGGTCCACAGCCGGGAGGGCACCGCTTCGCGGATGACCGCGTCCAAGAGCGACTTTTCAAGCTGCGTCCGGCCCACGCTTTCGTCATGCTGGGCCGAGAGCACCACCGTATCCACGGCTACGGGCGCGCCGTCCTCATAGACGACCGTGACCTGGCACTTGCCGTCCGGGCGAAGCCAGGGCAGCACGCCTTCCTTGCGCACCTGTGCCAGCCTGCGCGACAGCCCGTGCGCCAGCGAGATGGGCAGGGGCATCAGCTCCGGCGTTTCGTCGCAGGCAAAGCCGAACATCATGCCCTGGTCGCCCGCGCCGGTGCTGGTTTTGTCCGCGTCGCGGGTTTCCAGCGCGCGGTCCACGCCCATGGCGATGTCCGGACTCTGGGCATGCACGGCGGTGAGCACCGCGCAGCTGTCCGCGCTGAACCCCAGATTTGCGTCCACATAGCCGATGTCGCGCAGAACTTGCCGCGCAATTTCGTCGATTGCCACGTAGGCGGTGGTGGTGATCTCGCCCATGACCTGCACAAGACCCGTAGTGGCGCAGGTTTCACACGCCACGCGCGCCATGGGGTCACGGGCCAGCAGCGCGTCGAGCACCGCGTCGCTGATCTGGTCGCATACCTTGTCGGGATGTCCTTCGGTGACGGATTCACTGGTAAAAAGGGTTCGCATGCCGGATGTCTCCTTCCTGATATGAGCGGACCGGAGGGAGCGGGGCAAAGGACGCGGCGGGCAGGGCGTAAAAAACGCGCCTGCGGGCATTGCAGGCGCGAAAGAGGCTTTTTTCTACCTTATCTGCCAGCGTATGCACGCTGCGGGATTTGCCACCATGCATTTCTGCCGGTTGGCGGGTGTCATCGGGCCCGTCCCTCGACCGCTCTCTATAAGGTATTTGGTTGTCAATGTTATTGTATGGGTTTTTTCAGCCCGCGTCAATCCCTGCGGCAAAAAAACTTTCGGGGATCATCACGGCTCATCCGCGGCCGGCAAGGACGTTTCCCCGGGAAAGGCGGTCCCGTCGCCCGCGCCCAGCATCGCTGCCGCGTCGCCGCCCGCCTGGGTGACGCAGTCCGCCACGGCAGTCAAAATGGCGGTGCTGGTCACGGTCGCGCCGGCCACGGCGTCCACCGCGAGGGTCTGCCCCTCCACGATCAGATCGGGAAGGCCCTCGATGGCGGGCTCGCAGATGCCCGCGGTTTCGGAATGCTCAAGGATGGTGACGGAAGCGATTTGCGTTTCGTCAAAGATCACTTCCACGGTCATGCTTCCGCCGCTGCCTTGGGCCGTCGCCATATAGACGCCCGGAATGTAAAACGATTCGGCCAGCGCGGGCACGGCCGCCGCCAGCGCGCAAAGGCACAGCAGCATGGAAAGGAGCCGTCTGGACATGATAAATTCCTCCCTGGTATCGAAATGGGAATAAATGGTTAGTCGAAGCAAACCCGAAAGCACCTTACCATGTCGCCGCATCTTTGTCAATCCCGGCAAAAATCCCCCATCCCTTCGCGCGCCTTATTGACACCACCTGGCGTTTCCTCTATAATTGGGAAAGCCTGTGTGTGCGCCGCTCTGGCGGCCTTGCGATACAAGCGCCACCACCCGCATTTTGCAAGAAGGAGAGACCACCCATGAAGACCTATCATTCCTCCGAACTGCGCTCGATGTTCCTGAAGTTTTTCAAGGACCACGGCCATGCCGTGATTTCCAGCGCGTCGGTGATTCCCGAAAACGACCCCACGGTGCTGTTCACCACCGCAGGCATGCACCCGCTGGTGCCCTACCTGATGGGCGCGAAGCACCCCGCCGGCAACCGCCTGACGGACGTGCAGAAGTGCGTGCGCACCGGCGATATTGACGACGTGGGCGATTTCAGCCACCTCACCTTCTTTGAGATGCTGGGCAACTGGTCGCTGGGCGACTATTTCAAGGAGCAGATGATTCCCTGGAGCTGGGAATTCCTCACCAGCCCGGAATACCTGGGCCTGCCCAAGGACCGTCTGGCCTTCTCGGTGTTCGCGGGTGATGCGGACTGCCCCCGCGACGAGGAAAGCGCCGAGCTGTGGCGCAGGTGCGGCGTGGCGGATGATCACATCTTCTTCCTGCCCAAGGAAAACAACTGGTGGGGCCCGGCGGGCATCACCGGCCCCTGCGGCCCGGATACCGAGATGTTCATCATCACCGACAAGGAGCCCTGCGGCCCGGACTGCTCGCCCGCCTGCTCCTGCGGCCGGTATCTGGAGATCTGGAACGACGTGTTCATGCAGTACAACAAAAAGGCCGACGGCACCTTTGAGCCGCTGGCCCAGAAGAATGTGGATACCGGCATGGGCCTGGAGCGCACCATCTGCGTGCTCAACGGCAAAAAGAGCGTCTATGAAACCGACCTCTTCGCCGATATCCTCAAGAAGATCAGCGAGCTTAGCGGCAAGGAATACGGCAGCGACGATGAAACCACCCGCGCCTTCCGCATCATTGCGGACCATATGCGCACGGCTACCTTCATCATGGGCGACGACCGCGGCGTGAGCCCCTCCAACGTGGATCAGGGCTATGTGCTGCGCCGTCTCATCCGCCGCGCGGTGCGCTATGGCATGGGCATCGGCATGCCCGAAGGCTTCACCGGCGAGGTGGCGAAGGTCATCATCGAGCAGTACAAGGATGTGTATCCCGAACTCAAGCGCAACGAGGCCTTTGTCCTGGAGCAGCTCTCCCTGGAGGAAAGCCGCTTCGCCCGCACGCTCAAGCAGGGCAACCGCGAATTTGAAAAACTGGTGGAAAAGGTGCAGGATGGACAGATTGATGGCGTGAGCGCCTTCCACCTGTATGATACCTACGGCTTCCCCGTGGAGATGACGGAGGAGCTGGCGCGCGAACGCGGCCTGACGGTGGACATGGATGGTTTCCATGATTGTTTCCGCAGGCACCAGGCCACCAGCCAGGCGGGCGCGGAGCAGCGCTTCAAGGGCGGTCTGGCCGACCACAGCGAGCAGAGCGCACGCCTGCATACCGCCACCCACCTGCTGCACGCGGCGCTGCGCAAGGTGCTGGGCCCGGAGGTCGCCCAGAAGGGCTCCAACATCACCGCCGAGCGTCTGCGCTTTGACTTTTCCTTCGGCCGCAAGATGACCAAGGAGGAATTGGCCGAGGTGGAACGGCTGGTGAATGAAGCCATCGAGAGCCATACCCCTGTCACCTGTGAGGAAATGACCGTGGCCCAGGCCAAGGAGCAGGGCGCTATCGGCCTGTTTGAGTCCAAGTATGGCGAGAAGGTAAAGGTCTACACCATGGGACCGTACAGCAAGGAAATCTGCGGCGGCCCCCATGCCCAGAACACCGGCGATCTGGTCAGCTTCAAGATCAAGAAGGAGGAAAGCTCCTCCGCGGGTGTGCGGCGCATCAAGGCCGTTATCGGGGCCGAGGCGGAGTGAGGGTTAGAAAGCAGATAAAAGGGGGACCGGCCATGCGGCCGGTCCCTTTATGGTTTATTTCACCTCATCCCAGGTAACGATGTGGGGAACATGGAGTCTGTCCGGGCGTTTATCGTTGTACAAATCATAGGGTTGACCAGTTTGAGCGTTGATGACGATGATTCTGCTCGAAAGGTATCCTCCTCGATCCACAACCGCTTGATCAGTTTTCAAGTCAAATGGCAGAGAAAGGTCCTCCCGTGTCCTGCCCTTTGCAGCCCAGACAGGCAAAAGCACAAACTCCTCCCCCTTTTTCTCAGGGTCAATAAAACACATGTAACCGAAGGAGACTTCATTCAGCGAATAAACATATCCGTCTGTCACCCATTGTTCCAGGACCTCCATGATGCGATCAAATGGCAGCAGCGGAATGTCATCTATATCGACTCCCACCTCTTTGGAAGTGGAGATATTCGTACAAAATTCACCCGGGCGTTTGATTCGCATGGCTACCATCGAGGATGGAGCAATCGCGCGTCCCTCTACTTCGCTCTTTTCACTTTTCACTTCGTGGCGAAAAAGCCCGCTGACAATGAGATGCGGTATGCCATGATAGGTCGTATAGAAGTAAATGCCCTGAAAGCCGTTTCCATTTGAATCGCCATAAGAGCCCTGGTAATACGGAGTAAGTTCTTTGTCTTTCATAAAGGGCATCCATTTTTGAAATTCCGCCATGGCAATGGCCGGTGCCTCTTCCCAGGGAAGTTCCGGGGTAAACGTCATATGGTCTTCCAGCACAGGAAAAGCCAACTCGTCCATTGGGAAATTTCTGTTGATTCCTTTCGCGTTCCAGTCATCCCTGACCACCTCCAGCGATCCATCCAATCCCTCGGCAGGCGGTTCCCACGTAATGCGTACCACAGGCACCGTATCCACCTCCGGTACTACGATGGGCACGTCTACAGATACCGTATCGCCTTTTTCAAGCTGGTTAGGCGCGCCATGTTCGACAACATATTCTCCTACCCAACGGTCAGGCATTGTTTCACGTAACTGCTGAATAGAAACATATGTCTGCTCGCACAAGGCATGCGTTGCAGCGGAAACAGCAA
>USFL01000151.1 GCA_900553905.1 uncultured Eubacteriales bacterium
CGGAGGTGATGGTGATGCCACGCTCCTGCTCCTGCGCCATCCAGTCCATGGTGGCCGCGCCCTCGTGTGTCTCACCCAGACGGTGAACGCGCCCGGTATAGAACAGGATGCGCTCGGTCGTGGTGGTCTTACCGGCGTCGATGTGGGCCATGATGCCGATATTGCGCACCTTTTCCAACGGGTGACTTCTTGGCATAACAGAGGGTCTCCTTTCAAATTCGGCTTTCTCTCATTCTTCTTCCAGGCGCGGGCGCCCCGCCCGCGCCCCTGCGCATTACCAGCGGTAGTGCGCGAAGGCCTTGTTGGCCTCGGCCATGCGGTGCATTTCTTCCTTGCGCTTGACGGCGGCGCCGGTGTTGTTGGCGGCGTCCATCACTTCGGCGGCAAGGCGCTCGGCCATGGTCTTTTCACCGCGCTTGCGGCTGAATTCCACCAGCCAGCGCAGGGCCAGCGTCTGCCGGCGCTCCGGACGGATCTCGATAGGCACCTGATAGGTGGCGCCGCCCACACGGCGGGCCTTGACCTCCAGCTGGGGCGACACGTTGCCAAGGGCAGCGGTAAACACCTCAGTGGCGTCCTTGCCGGTCTTTTCCTTGATGGTGTCAAACGCGGAATAGCAGATGCGCTGCGCGGTGCCGCGCTTGCCGTCCAGCATGATCTGGTTGATGAGCTTGGTGACCACGGTGGTCCCGTAAACGGGATCGGGCAGCACCTCGCGTTTGGGGATAAATCCACGACGGGGCATGTGATTTCCTCCTTCGTTGTGGCGATTGCATCGCCGCAATGTGCCTGTGGCACAGCGTAAGATTTGGGGTCCCGGGAATGCGTTTTCAAAGCGCGCCTGCATACAGGTTTCTGACGGCCTTCAGCATCGACCGCTCCCGACCTACGGGAAAGTCACGCGGTGTGCCCGTCCTCCGCCTCGCTTCGATTCTCACGGGCGGGGGAGCGAACGCCTGCGCCCACTCCGAAAGGGGCTGCAAACGCAGCGCAGGAAAACGTCTTACTTCTTGGGCCGCTTGGCGCCGTACAGGGAACGCGCCTGCATCCGCTTGGCCACGCCGGCCGTGTCAAGAGCGCCGCGGATGATGTGGTAGCGCACGCCAGGCAGGTCGCGCACACGACCGCCGCGGATCAGCACCACGCTGTGCTCCTGCAGGTTGTGGCCAATACCCGGAATGTAGCACGTACCTTCGATCTGATTGGTCAGACGGATACGGGCGATCTTACGCAGGGCGGAATTGGGCTTTTTGGGGGTCGTGGTCTTAACGCTCAGGCACACGCCGCGCTTCTGCGGGCAGCCCTGAAGGATAGGAGCCGTAGACCTGTTTTCGACCTTTTTCCGTCCCTTGCGGATCAACTGATTGATCGTGGGCATGGAAACACCTCCGAATTGATGTGCTATAAAAACCGCCGCAACCCTGGCGTCTTTATAGTTGAATGGGGAATGCCGCGCCTTACTTGAGCACGGCGGCGGACGCCGCTTTCACGTCCACCTGGCAGAGCTTGCCCAGCTCCTGCATGCTGTCCACCACGGTGACCGGCACGTGCCTCTCCTCGCACAGGGCGTTGAGCCTGTGGTAGATGAAGCCGTCCGCGTCCTTGCCCAGAAAGACATGCGCGGCCCGGTCCTCCTCGACCGCGCGCAACACCTGCTTGGTGCCCACCACGCGCCTGCCGGCCTGCTTGAGCAGCGCTTCCATTTGAGCCACGCCTCCTTCTGCGTTCAAAGCTGCGTAAGTCCGGTCCGCGGCTGTGCGCCTTGCGCCGCCTGATTTTCGCGCCTTTCTCGCGCAAAAAGGGCATGCGAAAAACGCATACTGCGGACAACCATACCATAATAGCACGGTGTCAACAAAAAAGTCAATGTTTTTTGCTCCAAAAAATTACGCAATAGCAAGGGATTTCGTCCGGCGGGGGAACGGACCGTCCCGCCAGACGCAAAAGGGAGCGTCCGGCGGTTTTGGCCGCTGGACGCTCCCAGCACGAGATGTCATGTTTTGCTTATTTTCAGGCGCTGCGGCGGCGGTACAGCAGCAGCGCGCCCACCCCCAGCAACGACAGCAGCAGCAGCGTGCCGAGCGTAGCCAGCGGCGTTTCGTCGCCGGTCTTGGGGACGTTGGTGGCGGTGCCGGAGCCGCCGGGGATAACGGGATCGTCAGGCGGGGTGGGGACGGTGCCGTCGCTCTTCAACATGTAGTCTATGTTAAGGCTAGCCATCTCCTCCTCTGGTATATTCTCCCTATTAACATAAACATACACCCAGTTCCCGTCCCAGTCGGCTTCAGGCGTGAATGTGATGCTTGTAAGGCCAACGCCTGATTCTAACGTATAATAGGAATCGCCAAGGCTTCTCTCCCACTCATAGATCAGCTTTGCGCCGTCGTAGGTAGAAGCAATTCTGTCCTCCGGCAACGTAATGGTAACCGGTTTGCCTGGTGTAAAAATAATCTCCTGTCTTTTATAATCATAGTTCTCCCATTCAGGTGTATAGTACATTTCTTTTAGGACGCAGTTGACTTCCGTCACGGTGGCGCCGTCACTTTTTCTTGAGATGATCAGCGTATATACGGTCTTTCCGACCAGCGCATGCGCTTTCTCTAGCTGCTCAAAAGAACCACTCAAATCAGCATACTCGTCATCTTTCGTGAAGTTTAAATTCGCAGCAAGAGCCTCATTGCTTAATTGCCAATCGTACTTATAATCCGGGGATAATTCCCCCGTGTCATCCCTAATTATGAGCTGATAGAGGGCTGGTATTTTATTAGCAATAGAATATGTGCTCTCAATGATCTGAAATGCTGTCCAATTTCCAGGAGCATACAATATGCCATATAGCTCGTGAGTATATTCCTTTGCAAGCAATCCCTCCGCCGCCGCCGTCCCCGCCGCGGTTATCACGGATAACAAAATCGCAACCGCAAGCAGCAGACTTACAATTCCCTTTCCCTTTCGCATCTGGTTTCACCTTTCCTTGCCTTCCATGTTCTTCATGGAAATTCTTCCTAGTCATCATACAATAACCACACGTTATTGTCAATAATAACTTTAAAGAATTTTTGTTCATTCCCGCACGTTGTTAAACTTAGGGTATCGGGAGGTGGGCAAATGGTCAAAAACCTCAAGGCGCTGCGGCTGGAACGCGGCGTAAGCCAGCAACAGCTGGCCGACGCGATTTTTGTAACCCAGCCGTCCATCCATAAATACGAAACGCAGAATATCGAACCGGAGATCGCCATCCTGATCCGGATGGCCGATTATTTTGGTACCTCTATTGATTACCTTGTCGGTCGCACGGACAGCCCCGCTTCAAACGGCTCCGTCCATCCGCTCTTTCTTACTGAGGAGGAGAGCTCCCTGCTGGCCTGCTACCGCAGCCTGCGCCTCGATGAAAAAGCCTGCATCTGCCAGACGGCGAATACCTTTTTGAAACGAAAATAAAGGCGGCGGTCCCGATACGGGGCCGCCGCAGACTATTGTAAATATTCTCTCTGTGAATTCCCTCCGCGCATCCCTACCGCTCGCCGTCCCCGTGCTTCGCCGGCCCCGCCAGGTGCGAGAGCACCGTGCGCACCGCCCCGCCCGCGCCCGACGAAAACAGGGAGCGCAGCATCCGCCGCACATTGGCCTTGGTCTGCGGATCCAGTTCCCGAATCGCCTCCAGCGCCTTCACGGCGCTGTCCCGCCAGTCGTCCACCAGGTCGGTCACAAGCTCGGCCTGCGACGCGTCTACCACGTGGTAAAGCGTATCCACCAGTTCGCGCCGCTGGTCCATGTCCATGCCCTGAAGCCAGGTATGAATGGCCTCGTCGGTGATTTTGCCGCTCATGTCCAGATCGTCCTGACGCACGAAGGCGCCGTTTTCCACCTGCCAGGTCATGGCGTCGTGCTGCAGGATGCCCAGCGACGTGGAGCGGACCACCGTATAGCGGGGATGATAGTGCAGGAGCATCCCCACCACGCTGCTCTGGGGAATGTAGCTTTCGATGCGGGCACTGATGCGCTCGTATCCCTCACAGCCCAGCGTCTCCTCATCCACGCCCGGCCCGTCGAAGCTGTACACCCGCAGGATGCGCTCCTGTACGGAGGAAGCCGCGCGCGCGCCCGCATATACCGCCAGATTGCCGCCCTTGCTGTGTCCGCCCAGCCGCAGGGCCATGCCGCGGCGGGCCGTCCGCTCGGTATAGGCGACCGCCTCCTTCTGCGAAGGGACGGTCATGAAGGACATGTTCAGGTCCTCCTTCCATCCGGCGATGGTCAGATCCGTGCCACGGAAGGCGATATAGCGCTCGCCGGCGGAAAGGTCCCACGTGCAGGCGCAGAACTGCATTTCCATAACGCCGTCGATGATGTTCACATAATCGTGCATGACCAGGTCGCGGTAGCGCGAAAGGCCCGCGCAGCATTCAAAGAGGCGGTAGCGTTTCTTCTGGAACACGTCCAGCCGCTCGTAGTCCACATGCTCGCGGATATACGCCCAGGCCTGCGCCACCGTGGGCCGCTCGCCCCGGTCCATGAGCCCTTCCATGGGCATGTAGACCAGCTGGGTCAAAATCAGGCTGTCCAGCGCGTCGAAGGGGCGCTCCGCCAGCGTCAAGCCGCCTGCCGACAAGGCATGATCCTGAATGTTTGGCATATCCTTTCCTATCCTCCTCCGGCATTGTGCACCCTCACAGTATATCCCGACGCAGGCTCCGGCGCAACCCGTCCCGCCTTGCGCCCGCCCCGCGCTTCTGCTATAATGCTGGCGTGCCGCCCTTTTTG
>USFL01000152.1 GCA_900553905.1 uncultured Eubacteriales bacterium
CGCGCTTGATGATGCCGATTTCGTCGCAGAGGCGCTCGGCCACATCCAGCACATGGGTGGAGAAAAACACCGTGCGTCCGCTGTCGGCATGACGGCGCATCTCCTCCTTGAGCATGAACACGCTCTGCGGGTCCAGCCCCACCATCGGCTCGTCCAGCACCCAGATGCTGGGCTCGTGAATGAGCGCGCCGGTGATGGCCAGCTTCTGCTTCATGCCGCGGGAATAGCCTCGAATTTGCTGGCACGCCGCATCCTCCAGCTCAAACAGCGACAGGTACTTTTCGATATGACGCTTGCGGCTTGCGGCGTCCACGCCGTAGATATCCGCCATGAAATTGAGATAATCCATGCCGGTCAGGCGCTCGTACATATCGAAGGAATCCGGCACGTAGCCAAAGCTGCGCTTGGCCGCGATGGGATCGCGCGCCATGTCGATGCCGTTGAGCACCACGCGCCCGCTGTCAGGCGTGAGAATGCCGGTCAGCAGCTTGATGGTGGTGGTTTTGCCCGCCCCGTTGGGGCCGATAAAGCCGAACACCTTTCCTTCCTCTATTTTCATATCCAGGCCATCCACGGCCTTCACCTTGCCTCCGGCATAGGTCTTGGTCACGTTTTCAAACTGGATCATGGTTTTCCATCCTCCTATAAGGGATTTTCCGGTTTGCAGGCACAGTATAACGCCTCTCGCGACGAAAGGAAAGTGGAAAATGCACGTTTTCCGCTTCCCCGCCGCTTAAAGCCGCGCCTTTTTGACTGAACGTCTGTTTCTGCCTGCGTGCAGTGCATGCATATCATGAAACTCTTTGCGTCTTCTTAGCAATCCGCCATTTTCCGAAGTTTCCCCATTCTGATCCAGGTGTTTGCCAGAAAGACAATCCGCATGGTTTTTCAATAAAAAATCCGTGTATTCTTCACACCTGCTTGACAAAACGTCCATTTCCGTTACAATATTATATATAGTAGGAAAGAAGGCGATGTCATGAAGATACAGCCGGCGGTGCGTACAGAAACCGTCAGGATTGCGATGGGCACGGCGTTTTTTTCCCTTGTAATGCTGCTGGTGTTCGCACTGCTGGGCCGGCTGGACGTGACGGTCGTTCTGGGGACGCTATGGGGCGCAGGCGCGGCGATCCTCAACTTTTTTTTGATGGCGTTAAGCGTGCAGCGCGCCGCCGAAAGTATGAACGGCGTCACGCTTCCGCCGGAGCCGCTGGATGAAAACGGCGACCCCGATCCGGATGCTCCGCCTCAGCCTCCCGCGCCGGAGGTGCAGCGCGCCAAGCACCGTATGCAGCTGTCCTACACGGGACGGATGCTGCTGCTGGTGGGCGTGGCCATCGTGGCGCTGACCGCGCCGTGTTTCCATCCGGTGGCGGCGGCGCTTGCGCTGCTCTTTCCACGCCTGGTGATCTTTTTACGAGGATTTGTCAAGCCAAAGAACAAGGAGGCCTGAATGCCGATGAAACGGGACGCGAAGGCGCGCGTAGTCGATTGGCTGCTGGTGGCGCTGATGGTATTGCCCTTTGTACTGAGCATGACCCTGAAGGTTCTGTTGAAGCCCGCCGGAGAGGGAATCTCCATCACGGGCGCGCAGGTGTATTTTACCATTCCCATGCCGGTGATGGATCTGCCCATCACGGAATCGCAGGTCAATTCCCTGATGGTGGTCCTCTCCATTTTGGGGCTGTGCCTGTACCTGACCCATGGCATTTCCGTGGCGCCCCATTCCAAGCGCCAGATCGTGGCTGAGTGGATTGTGGAAAAGGTGCAGAACCTGGTGAACAGCAACATGGGCGCGTATTTTTCCGCCTTTGCGCCGTTTATAGCCGGTATCATGTTTATCTCGGCGTTTTCCAGCCTGTCCAGCCTTTTGGGCCTGTTCCCGCCCACGTCGGATATGAACATTGTAGCCGGATGGGCCATACTGGTGTTCGTCCTTATTACCCATTACAAACTCAAGGGCGGCCTGCTGCCCTATGTGAAGGGATTCTTTGAACCGGTGTTCATCTTCGCGCCCTTCAACATTATCGGTGAGGTGGCCACCCCGGTTTCGATGTCCTTCCGTCATTATGGCAACGTGCTGTCGGGGATGGTCATCTCTACTTTGGTGGCCTATGCCCTGCAAACCCTCAGCCACAAGCTGCTGGGCTGGCTGCCCGGCGTGCTGGGACAGTTCCCCTTTCTGCAGGTAGGCCTGCCGGCCATCCTGTCCCTGTACTTCGATATCTTCAGCGGGTTGATGCAAGCATTTATATTTGCCCTGCTCACCACAATCTACATATCCACAGGTTTCCCGCAGGAGGAATATGAACGGCGCAAGGCAAAGCGCAAAAAAGCTTTGCATACCGCATAAACAATCACTACATTCAAGGAGGACTCTGACATGCTCGAACTCGCCATTGGTATCATCCTTGCCGGCTGCGGCATTGGCGCCGGCCTTGCCCTGATTGCAGGTATCGGCCCTGGTATCGGTGAAGGCAACGCTGCCGCCAAAGCCTGCGAAGCCATCGGTCGCCAGCCCGAGAGCAAAAGCGACGTAACTTCTACCATGATTTTGGGTTGTGCCATCGCGGAAACCACCGGTCTTTATGGTCTGGTCGTCGGCATCCTGCTCATCTTCGTCGCACCCAATATGTTTGTCAACATTTTGCTCAACGCCATCAAATAATGCCCGAGCGCGGCGATAGAGAGAGGCCGAACCAATGAGCGTGCAATCTTTAGATATCATTTCCGTCAATCTATGGCAAATCCTCATCTCTCTTGCCAATCTGCTGATTATCACCTTTGTTCTCAAGCGCTTCCTGTTCAAACGCGTTCAGGCGGTCCTCACGGCCCGTCAGGAGCAGGTGAGCAAAATTTACGGCGAGGCGGAGGAAAGCCGCAACGCCGCAGTCAGCATGAAGCAGGAGTATGAGGCGCGCCTGGCCTCCGCCCGCGAGGAAGCGGACGGGCTGGTGCGCACGGCTGTCGTGACGGCCCAGCGCAAGGGCGATCAGATTCTCGCCGAAGCGTCCGGTCAGGCCAGCCGACTCAAGCAGAAGGCCGAAGAGGAAATCGCCATGGAGCGCAGGCAGATGCTTACCGGCGTCCGGAAGGAAATTTCCGACCTGGCCGTGGGCATCGCCTCCAAGGTGGTCGAGCGTGAAATCCAGCCGAAGGATCACGAGGCCTTTGTGGACGAATTTATCAGGAACGTGGGTGACGAAGCATGACCGATCTGGCGGAGGAATACGGTAAAGGCCTGTATGATCTGACCGAGGAGGAGCATGTCTCCGAGGATGTGCTTGCGCAGCTTCGCGTGCTCAGGGGGCTTTTCCGCGACCAGCCGGATTTTATCCGCCTGCTTTGCAACATGTCGCTTGCAAAGGAAGAGCGCACCGCCATCCTGGATGGGGCGCTGCGCGGACAGGTGCATCCCTACGTGTTGAATTTTCTCAAAATCCTGTGCGAGCGCGGAGCGCTGCACGAATTTGAGGGCTGCGTAAGCGCCTTCACCGCGCTGTACAACCAGGCGCACGGCATCGTTGAGGCCAGTGTGACGACGGGCGTTCCCCTGGAGGCTGAGCAGCGCACCCGTTTGATCGACAAGCTGTCCGCCATGACGGGCAAGCGGATCGTGCTTTCCGAAAAGGTGGAATCCGGCGTGGTGGGCGGCGTGCTGCTGGAGATGAACGGCAAGCGCTACGACAACACGCTGCGCCGCCGGCTGGAAGCCATCCACGCCGCCCTGACAGCGGAGGCGTGAGCCATGGCCTCATCTACTGAAAGCTGGTGATACAATGCAGTTGAAACCCGAAGAGATCTCCAAGCTCATCAAAGAGCAGATCAAGCATTATGAAAACCGCATCGCGCAGGATGATACCGGCACCACCATCATGATCGGCGACGGCATCGCGCGCGTGAGCGGTCTGGACAAGTGCATGGCCAACGAGCTGGTGCAGTTTCCCAACGGCGCCTACGGCATGGCCCTGAACCTGGAAGAAAACAGCATCGCCGTGGTTATGCTGGGCGACGACGAGGACATCAAGGAAGGCGACGTGGTCAAGCGCACGGGCCAGGTGGTTTCGGTGCCCGTAGGCGAAGGCCTGATTGGCCGCGTGGTCAACGCCCTGGGCCAGCCCGTGGACGGCAAAGGCCCCGTGGACGCGAAGGAGCACCGCCCCATCGAGCGCAACGCGCCCGGTATCATCGAGCGCAAGGGCGTGAGCGTGCCGCTGCAGACCGGCATCAAGGCCATCGACAGCATGATTCCCATCGGCCGCGGCCAGCGCGAGCTGATCATCGGCGACCGCCAGACCGGTAAAACCGTCATCGCTCTGGATACCATCATCAATCAGAAGGGTAAGGACGTCATTTGCATCTATGTGGCCATCGGACAGAAATGCTCCACCGTGGCGCAGTTGGTGGACACCCTGACGGCCGCCGGCGCGATGGACTATACCATCGTGGTCAGCGCCACCGCGTCCGAGCTTTCCCCGCTGCAGTACATCGCGCCCTATTCCGGCTGCGCCATGGCGGAATACTTCATGGATCAGGGCAAGGACGTGCTGATCGTCTACGACGATTTGAGCAAGCACGCGGTGGCCTATCGCGCCCTGTCGCTGCTTATCCGCCGTCCTCCGGGACGCGAGGCCTACCCCGGCGATGTGTTCTATCTGCACAGCCGTCTTTTGGAGCGCGCTGCGCGGCTGGACCCCGCGCACGGCGGCGGCTCCATCACGGCCCTGCCCATCATCGAGACGCAGGCCGCCGACGTATCCGCCT
>USFL01000153.1 GCA_900553905.1 uncultured Eubacteriales bacterium
CCGTCCTTGTAGACCTGCGCCGTGCCCGTCTTTCCGCCGATGCGGTAGCCCTCGATGGCGGCGTTTTTCGCTCCGCCTTCGGATACGACCAGCTCCAGAAGCTCGCGCATGGTGGCGCTGGTTTCCTCGCTGATGGGGGTGGAGACGACCTTGGGCTGCGTGCGGTAAAGCACGGTCCCGTCCGGCGCGATCGCCTCCTTGAGCAGGTAGGGCTGCATCAGCCGCCCTCCGTTAATCACCGCGCAGGCCGCCGTGATCATCTGGATCGGGGTGACGGCCACGCTCTGCCCGAAACCAATGCGCGCCAGATCGACGTTCTTGACGGATTGTACGGGTATTAGTATACCACTTCCCTCCCCCTGTAAGTCAACATTCGTTTTGCTTCCCAGACCAAAGGCGTGCAGGTACTGATACATCCGCTCCGTACCCAGCCGAAGGGCCAGCTCCACAAACACCGGGTTGCAGCTGTTCTGCAACGCCTCGGCCATGGTCTCATCCTTGTGGGGGCTGCCCCAGCAGCGGATGGTGTCGCCGTCCACGGTGATCTTGGCGGAGCAATAGAAGCCGTCCTCCGGCGTGGTCACACCCGCGTCCAGCGCGGCGGCTGCGGTGAGGATCTTGAAGGTGGAACCCGGCTCGTAGGAATCGGAAATCAGGCGGATGCGCATCAGCTGCGTGAGCGCGTCGGTCTGGTCGCGGGGAGGGTCGTTGGGGTCGTAATCCGGCTTGGAACACATCGCCAGAATCGCGCCCGTGTAGGGGTCCATCGCGATGAGGTGCACGGCCTGCGCCTTGTTGACGTCGTAGCACTCGCGCATGGCCTTTTCGCAGATGTCCTGAATGGTGGCGTCGATGGTGAGCTTGATGCTGTTGCCGTCCTGGGGCTCGATGTAGAGGTTTCCGCTGTCGTAGATGGGCTGGGACTTGCCATCCACGCTGCGCAGGCTCACGCCCGCCGTGCCGCGCAGCAGGCTTTCGTATTGCAGCTCCAGCCCGGACTGGCCCACGCTGTCCACGTTGGTCAGGCCCAGCGTCTGCGTCAGGAACGCGCCGCGCGGGTAGGCGCGCCTCACATCCTCGTCAAAGAGCAGGGCTTCCAGCTGCGCCGCCACCGCCTCGCCGGCACTTGCCTGGAGGGAGCGCAGCTCGTCGGCCTTCTCGCGCGGCACCTGCCGTTTGAGAATGACCGACGCCTTCGTGCGGTCCGAGAGCTTCTGGGTAACGCTCTCCTCCGATAAATCCAAAATCGGACATACCGTTTGCGTAAACAAAGATATGTCCGATACCTTGCGCGGGTCGGCGCTGACGATATAGGCCGTCGCGCTGATCACCAAAGTCTGCCCGTTGGTATCCAGAATGGAGCCGCGGCGGGCATATACGGTGCCCTCCCGCGTCCACTGGCTGATGCCGCGCTGCGTAAGCTCCGACGAACGGGCCGTGGTCAGATAGGCGATGCGAAGCGTCAGCAGCGAAAAGAGGAATGCCAGCATCATCAGCAGCGCAAAGACCCGTTTGCGGATATGCAGCTCGGTCGGCATGGTCCTACCCCCACTATGCTTGATATGGGGGATGTATGCGCGCTGCCGCCGGTTTATGCCGGTTTCGACCCAATGGGCCGCAAGGCGGCAAAATCAGTTGCTCGCCACGGCGGGCACGTGCGTGGCGGAAGCGGTTTCCGAAGATGCGACATCGATGGCCGCATCCGCCTGGACAAAGGTTTCCGTCCCGCCGGAAGCCATGGGGCGCGTATCCATGGCTACCAGGTGAATAGCCTCGGCGGATTCCGCAGGAATCATGTTGAGGTCACGGGCAGCGGCATAGCAGATGGCGGCCTCGGTCGATGCCTCCGCGATCTGCGTCTCCAACGCGGCATTCTGGCTGCGGCAATCCGCAATGGAGCTTTCCAAGCGGTTGATGGCCTTCTGGCGGTCGGCGATGGCGCCCTGCTGAAGCAGCACGCACAGCCCGCACACGAACAGAAGCAGCGCCATGAGGAAAATCCCCAAACGCACGGAAATCCGCACCCCGCCCTTGTTCATTTCCCGCCGGATGGATTCCTCCAGGGCTTGCTGCTCGCGGGTCAGGCGCTCCATCTCCAGCTGCTTGCCCTGGGTGCGGCAGCGCCGCTGGCGGTCCGGCTTGAGCCAACCCGTCTGCGGGTCCACATCGCTGCCGGGCAGGTAGACGCTGGAGGACACGCTCATGCGTGGCGTCGGCACATAGCCGCCGCGCCCCCCGTGGCTAAAACTGTCGTAGAAAGGTTCGTACTGAGACATACCCTCGTCTCCTTTCCGGCTCATTCCTCAAGGTTGCCAATCTCATCAAGGATTTCATCACGATGGTCCTTGTAGTAGGTGTCTTCCTCCTGCGCCACGGCGCTTTCCACGATGCGGATATGGTCCAGCGCGCCGCTGATCTCCACATCGCGCGCATCGCCCAGCACATATTGGCGCAGCTTCACGGGCAACAGCACGCGGCCTTGGTTGTCGGCCTGCATGCCGGGATAGCTGAATTTGGCCACATGGTCCAGCTGCTTTTGGACGGCGGGCTTGCGCCGGTTGAGGGCGTAGAGCTCGTCGATCATGGTTTCAAACGCTTCGTCAGGATAGATGGCGACAGCCCGGTCATCCAGGCTGACGGTGATGGTGAAGCTCTCGCCCAGCGCCTTTCGATAGGCGTTGGGAACGATGATACGGCCCTTGGCGTCGATGGAGTGGTCGTAACTGCCGAAAAACTTGAATTTCCGGGAGGTGAAGCGCTCCTGGGGTTGAGGCGCATCCATGCGCCGTTCCTCGTCCATGCCTTCACCCCGCTCCCTATATTCCTCCACTTGCCACCCTTTTTAGGGCTGTGACACCATTATGCTCCACTTTTGATTTCAAAGTCAACGGACGAAAAATGGTATGTTCTTCCAAAATGCAACAAACGCCACACAAAAATCGCTCCGTTGTAAGAACGCCTGTTCGCCACAATTTGTTGGTCCGCAAAAAAAGCCCTGCAAGCCTTTTTTCACAAAGGTTTGCAGGGTATGGGAACATGCGTTTTCTTTATTTTTATTTCAAAATTGTTAAATAACTATTTCAAAAAGTTTAGATTTCGTTTGTCAGCCGATTTGCAAAGGGCAGAACCCCAGGGCGTCGCACGAGGTCAAAAAGTATTGAATACCGTGCCTTTCCCCGCGAAACGCCACCTTGATTCCAGCCCCGTGAAGATGCCCGTAAACCACGCGCGTCACGGCGTACTCCTCAAGAATATCCGTGAAGTCCGTGCTTACACCGTCGGCAAACAGAGGCGGATAATGCATCAACACCGTCAGATCCTCCCCATGCAGCCGCGCCGCCTGGTCCAGCGACATGCGCAGCCGCATCAGCTCCCGGCGGAATACCTTTTCATCCTGTTCGCCCAGCGGCTGCTGGGCGGTTGGAAACATCCATCCACGCGTGCCGCAGAAAACATGCCCGTCCAGCGCCAGCGCATCGTTCTGGAGGGCAAACATCCCTTCCGGCAGCGCGGCGCGAAGCTTGCTAAGCGAACTCCACCAATAATCGTGGTTGCCGCGCAAAAGCAGCTTCCGTCCCGGCAGGGCCGCGATGGCGTGCAGATCGTCCAGCGCCTCCCCCAACTGCATTGCCCAGCTGATATCGCCAGGAATAAGGACTACGTCCCCGGGCGTCACCATGCGCCGCCAATGATCGCTGATGGTTTCAAAATGGCGATCCCAATGGCTGCCGAAAACGTCCATGGGCTTCTGCGCATGGCCCGGCAGATGGAGATCGCCAATGGCAAAAATCGACATTCTTCCCTCGCTTCTTCAGGGATGGTCAGCCCTCGTCATCCTCGTCGTCGTCCTCTTCGTTTTCCTCGTCCTCGATTACGCTTTCCAGCGAAAGCTCGCTTTCGATGTCGCCAAACTCATTTTCGGGAATGTCCTCATGAATCTGGGGGATGATCTCGTCCATGGTGCTCACGGAATTGAGGCCAATGGTGCTTTCATCCACCACGGTGGGCGTTTCATCGTTATCCGTATCGGAGCCGCCGCTGGCCATCTCCTTGAGGCAGCTCAGGCACACGTCGCGTCCGGGAAGCGCAGGTGCCGCATTGCACACGGAGCACAGCTCCATCTCGTCCTCCACCTGGGAGCCTTTGAGCTCTCTTAGGCACACCTTGCAGAGCTTTTCGTTCTCCTGAATGTAATTCAGTTCGCAGCGGGGGCATTTGACGAGTTTCATCTGTCGGTTCCTCCTCTATGATGGGTGGCTGTTTCCACTTGGAATCATTGCCATGGAAACGGTCTGCCAATTATATTGCAAAAATAAGTATTTATTATTACGATTGTATTACGTCTTTGACGTACTTTAACACACCGGAGGTGTCTCATGAACGGAAAACGGAATCTGACAGCCCTTTTGCTGACGCTTTGCCTCTTCACCCACGCCGCGGCATTTGCCTCCGGCGCACCATCTTCGCAATTTGGATTCAAAGGCTGGCCCTACCGCCAAAGCGACAGCTGTGCCGTAACCATTTGTCCGAAAAAGACGCCTCCTGCGCCTACCGAGGTTCCCACGCCGGAACCTACTGTGACGCCCGCGCCAACCGCGACGCCCACGCCGGAACCGACCCTGACGCCCGCGCCAACCGTGACGTCCACGCCGAAACCGACCCCGACGCCCGCGCCAACGGAAGTTCCTCCCTTTACAGACGAAGATTATACTACGGGTTCCATAACGGCGCAAGAGGAAAATGCATTTCTTTTGCTCAA
>USFL01000154.1 GCA_900553905.1 uncultured Eubacteriales bacterium
CAAGGATGTGATTCGCTATGAGCAAGCGTAAGCCGCAGTTCGATTTCTGGACGATCGTAACCATCGGCATTCTTGCCGTGTTCGCCCTGTTTCTGATCTATCCGCTCATCTCCCTGTTCGTGGACGGCTTCCTGGAAGAGGGCACGGGCGCCTTCACCATGGCCAACTTCACCAAGTTCTTCGGAAAGAAATTCTACTACCGCTCGTTGCTCAACTCCCTCAAGCTCACGGTGTGCGTCACCATCTGCTCGCTGCTCATCGGCGTGCCGCTGGCCTACATCATGTCCTTTTTCAAAATTCGCGGCAAGGGCGTCATTGAGATCCTCATCATCATCTCCATGATGAGCCCCAACTTCATCGGCGCATACTCGTGGATTCTGCTTTTGGGCCGCAGCGGCGTGATCACCCAGTTCCTTTCCAATACCTTCGGCATCAAAATGCCGTCCATCTACGGCTTTGGCGGCATGCTGCTGGTCTTTACGCTCAAGCTGTATCCCTTCATCTACATGTACGTCAGCGGCGCGCTCAAAAAGGTGGACGTGGCCGTATGCGAGGCGGCCGAAAGCCTGGGCTGCAACGCCATCCGCAAGGTCTTTACCGTGGTCATGCCGCTGGTCACGCCCACGGCCATCGCCTCGGCGCTGCTGGTGTTCATGAACTGCATGGCCGACTTCGGCACCCCGGCCCTCATCGGCGAGGGCTACGACGTGCTGCCCACGAAAATCTATATCGAATTTGTGGGCGAGTCCGGCGGTTCGGCGTATTTCGCCTCGGCCATGGCGTCTTTGATGGTGGTTATCACGGCGGTGCTGTTCCTTTTGCAGAAGTGGTACGTCAACAAAAAGAGCTTCACCATGAGCGCCATGCGCCCCATCCAGCCCACGCGGGCCAAGGGCGCCAAAAACGTGCTGATGCACGTGTTCACCTACCTGCTGGTCATCCTGTCGGTCGCGCCGCATCTGGTGATCGTCTGGACCTCCCTGCGCAAGACCGAGGTGCAGTATTTCGTGGACGGCTACTCCTTTGAAAGCTACACCAAGATCTTCGACACGGCGTTTTCCTCCATCCAAAATACTTACTTGTATTGCATCATCGCTCTGGCTATAATTATCATACTCGGCATGCTGATCGCCTACCTCTCGGTGCGCAAAAAGAGCATGCTGACCAGCGCGATCGATACCATCGCCATGTTCCCCTACATCATCCCCGGCTCGGTGCTTGGTATTACGCTGCTTTTGGCCTTCAACGGCAAGGGCGACCCGCTGGTGCTCTCCGGCACGGCCACCATCATGATCATCTCGCTGGTGATCCGCCGCCTGGCCTACACGCTGCGTTCCAGTTCGGCCATCCTCTACCAGATCAGCCCCAGCGTGGAAGAAGCCGCCATCTCCCTGGGCGATTCTCCGCTGAAGGCGTTTGTGAAGGTAACGGCCAAGCTGATGCTGCCCGGCGTGATCTCCGGCGCCATTCTGAGCTGGATTACGCTCATCAACGAGCTGAGCTCCTCGGTCATGCTCTATACGGCCAATACGCGCACCATGTCCGTAGCCATCTACAACGAGGTCATCCGCGCCAGCTATGGCACGGCCGCCGCGCTGGCCACCATCCTGACGCTGACGACGGTGCTGTCGCTGTTCCTGTTCTTCAAGATCAGCGGAAGCAAGGACGTGACCATGTAGCCTGCCCGATTCCCCCAAGTGAGGCGTACGCATGAAGAAGACCGGGCAACAAACCCGCTTTCGTGACGACCTGCGCAGGCTGCTGCTGTTTTACGCCCTGCTGCCGGTGCTGGCCGCCGTGCTGCTGCTGATCGTATCCCTGGGGTATATTCCGCTCCAGAACGTGGTGCGCGGCACGGCGGACGACCTGCAGCTGGCCTGGGACGCCTTCGGCCAGCAGTGGCGCGACATGGAAGGCGAGCTCATCGCTCTGCAAAACGAGCTGGACCTTTCGGCCTTTCGTTCCAGCGTCAACTACCAGGCGGCGTTCAAAAGCCGCATCTACCAGTTCATCAACCAAAGCGAGATTCGTCCCCAATTCTTTCTGCTGGATGCGGACGAATCCCTGATCTTCTCCACGCAGGTCAATCAGGGCATGCGTGAAAGCCTGCAAAACAGCTTCCACTGGCGGCTGGCCAACAACCTCCCCGCGGCAGGCGGGGAGGTGGCCACCGCCGTTACGCGCGCCGATGTGGGCGTCGCCACCGTTTCCAGCGTGCTGCTGGGGTGCCGTCTCTTTGACGAGGCGGGCGGCGGCGCCGGATATGTCTACTTCGCCGTGGGCGAGGATCAGATGGCGGCGCCGTTCAAGCAATGCACCTCCGACCTGATCGTGACCGACCGCTTCGATTCCGTCTTTTTGGGCACGGACAGCGCTTTCGTGGGCGACTTCGGCAAGCTGCGCGCCCGCCTGCGCGACGCCAACGGCTTTACCGTCCTGTCCGAAGGCTTGTTCTATATCCGCACCCTGAACACGGAAAACGGCCTGCTCAAAATCTACGCCATGTCGGAATGCGGCGGCATCATCAGCACGCTTTTGCTGCTGGCTGCGGTGGTGCTGGTGTTCTTCATCGCGCTCACGGCGCTCATCCTGGTGAGCACCGACCGTGTGGCCGATCAGAAGACCCGCATCATCGACGAAATCGCCGCGGCCTGCCACCAGGTGCAGCAGGGAGATCTGACCACGGAGTTGAGCATCAGCAGCCACGACGAATTCCAAATCATCTCCCAGGCCTACAACAGCATGCTCAAAAGCATGCGGGAGCTGATCCGCCGGAGTGTAGACCTTGGCCATGAAACCGCGGTATCCAAAATCAAGCAGCTGGAAAGCCAGTTTCACCCGCACTTTCTGTTCAATACGCTTGAGAATATCCGCTTCATGATCCGCATTGACCCCAAGGCCGCCGACAAAGCCATGGTGGCGCTTTCCAGCCTGTTGCGCTACAGCATTCAAAGCGAAGGCATGATAACCCCTCTGCGCGAGGATTTGAACTACATCCGCAGCTATATGCGCATTCTGGAAATGCGCTTTGGCGATCGCCTCAGCTACCAGATCGACGTACCTTCCCAGCTGGAGGACTTCCCTGTGCCCAAGCTGATCGCCCAGCCCATCATTGAAAATGCCGCCGTCTACGGCATGAAGCGCAGCGACCGCCTGTTCATTGGCCTGTCTGCCTGCTGCGAAGGGGATGAGGTAGTGCTGCGGGTAACCGATAATGGGCCTGGCATTGAGCCCGATATGCTCCATCAGTTGAAACAGTGCCTGGCCGATGCCGGGGCCGAACGCGGCGACCACTTTGGCATCATGAACGTGCATGAGCGCATTCGGCTGATCTATGGGGACCGCTATGGCATTTCCATTGATTCACAGGTGGGCAGGGGCACGACGGTCCTGCTCCACTTTCCCCAGGATGGCGGTAGGAAAGGAGATCTGTTGTGATTCTGCGTGTGTTCATCGTCGAGGATGAAGAGATGATCCGCAAGGGATTGGTGCATACCATCAACTGGGCCGGCATGGGCTGCCTGGTGGTGGGCAGCGCTGCCGATGGGCGCAGCGGCCTTAGCAGCATATTGCAGAAGCGGCCGGATGTGGTCATCACCGATATCCGCATGCCGGAGATGGATGGCCTAGAAACGCTGGAACGCGCATTGGCCGTGTATTCCTTTCGCATCATCCTGCTGACGAGCTACGCAGATTTTGACTATGCGCGCCGGGCGATTTCCCTGCGCGCGTGCGATTACCTGCTCAAGCCCCTGGACGAGGAGAAGCTGGCCTCTTTAATGAGCCGCATTCATTCCGAGGAGGAAACCGCCAAACAGATGCGCCGCCTGATGCCGCTGCTCAACAGCACATGCAAGTCCGCCTCGCTGGTCATGGAAGAAATCCGCGAGCAGGACGCCTATGTGGATGTGGCCCTGGAACGCATTGCCACGCACAGCGAGCAGCGCCTGCGCATTGAAACCCTTGCGGAAGAGATGGGGGTATCCGCCAGCTATCTGAGCCGGCGCTTTAAAGCGGTCACCGGCCAGACCTTTTTGGACACGTTGAACATGCAGCGCGTACAGCAGGCCGTCAGGCCGCTTTTGCAAAGGCCGTTTTTGCACCTCGGCTGCGGCGGGTGCCGTTTGTGCAGGACCTGCGCCCGGCGCGACGGCGCGCCCTGCCGCCATCCCGGTCAGGCGCTGCCCTCGCTGGAGGGCAGCGGCGTGGATGTGTACAACACCGTCAAAGGCACGTCCCTGAAATACGTCAACGGCCGCAATACCGTCACCTTCTTCGGGATGGTGCTGTGGGAGGCATAGGGAACGGCGCGGGCCCGGTGCGCGGGGATGAGCCGGGGTAAGCGGTACCATGCTGCAAAAGCGTAGTCCGGCTTAGCCGGTCTTTTCCGACAGATGCTTAAGAAATGTTTGTGCCCGGGAACGCAAACTCACCGCCTGCCTGGCAAAGTCGGGCGATACGAATTCATTTTGGAGGGCGGTCGTCCTCGCTTCAGGTTTCTGACAGAGTGCGGGGTGCAGGGACCTCATCATTTGCTCAATCATTCGCGCTCTCCTGACGGTCGCGTTGATGGTTTCGCTGCCCCGCTGTGAGTCGTTTTGGGCCTTCGGCTCAACAGCCCACAGTGCTACCGCTTCCCTCCGTGCCTGCCAGAGTTTGGGGCAGGGCCCCAAGCCCTTATGTCGAAACATTTTCCGCGAGCGTTGCGAGCGTCCGAAGGACGCAAGAAACGCGGCTCTTTCCAAAACCAGGG
>USFL01000155.1 GCA_900553905.1 uncultured Eubacteriales bacterium
AGCACACCTGCGCCACCATCGTCAACCGCATCCCCAGCCTGCTCAACGCGCCCGCCGGCTACGTCACCTGCGACCAGCTGGAGGAGATCGGCTACCTGACCTATCCCATGGAGTACCACGCGTAATTTCCGCGCGGAAAGCAAAGGGGCCGCCCCGCCTGGGGCGGCCTTTCATATCGGTTTTCCTGCCCTACTGCGAGCCCGTCTTTAGCGCCGCTTCGTCAAAGAGACGCTGCATTTCCTCCGGCGTCTCCCCTTCGCGCATCCTGCGGCACAGAAGTACAAACCGCCCGTCCGCATGGTAATAGCTGCATGTCAGAAGCATCAGCAGCTCGTCCTGCGTGCTTACCTCCGCGGGGGAGGTCCAGGCAGACCGTTTCAGCGCAGCGTCCAGATACGCCTGTAACGCTTCCTCCGTATCGAAATTCATGGGCGTAACGTCAAAGTAGCCCGCCTCGCCTTCAAGCATGGAGGCATGAAACGCCGCCACGGGCATGTAATACGACGCTTCCTCCTCGTACAGGGTGCGGAAGGTGAGCAGGGCATGCGCAAAGGCATAGTCCGCCTTTTCATACTTGGCCAGCGTGCCAAACATCGCCCCGCTTCTCATGTTGTGCCCATGAAGCAGCAAGATGCGGTCCCGCGGATAAAATACGTTCATCTCATTGAGAAACACGGTGCCGTTGCTGTCCCATTCGCCAAAGTAATTATGGCTCAGATAGTATTCGTTATCGCGCTGCACCACGGGCAGGTCGATTGTTTCCCCTGCCGTCAGCCATCCGATAACATCCGGGTTTTCCTCGTAGAGCCGCGCAAAGTCCTCCTGCACGTTCGGAAGCTCCGCCGGCGCGAGCATTGCATCCTGCCCGGCGTCCTCCGCCGCGGGCGGCTCTTCCTCCGCGGATGCCGTGCCAATCCAGGCGCGAAGCCAAAACGACGATGCGCCGGGGCGGTAGAGCTGCTTCACCTCGTCGTTCACGCTACCCGCGCGCCACATGTCCACCAGATCGATACCCACGATCACGCCGGCAACCGCCAGCGCTGCAACCATAACGACGGTCAGCAGGACATAGAGGATTTTACGGGTCGTTTCATTCCGGTTGCTCATAATCCCTCCCTGGTCTTTGCGGAGCAGCCGCAGGGCTGCTCCGCAGATTTTGTTACCTGCGCCTGAAACGCCTGCGCAGCATGTATGCCACCAACGCCGTCAGCAGGCAGAACCCCGCCACCGCATAGCGTGTGGTCGTTTCGCCATAGCCTGTCTTGGGCACATCGCTGTAGGTGCGGCGCTTGTTGACAAACGTGGCGACCGCTCCGTTTTCGTTGAGTACGCCTTCGGAGGAGGAGGCGCTGACGACATAGGCGTTGTTGGCCGCCTCGGTCACGGCGTATCTCGCCCCCACGGGGATTCCGTCGATTCGGATGCTCTGGTTGTGCGCAAGCTGGACGGTCATCATGCCGTTATCCATCATACCCGAAGGCGCGCCGCCCGTACCTGTGTAGGGATAGCTGGCGACCAGCCGCGCGCCGCTGGCGTCCGTCACGGTGATGGTGAATGTGAAAGTCTCCGTGGTGCTGGCTCCCTGCCCGGTCACGCTCTTGACCACGGTCAGGCCCGCGGTGCGGTAGCGGTTGTCAAACACGATCGCACCTGCCGCAGCGCCGTCCCGGACATAGGCGAGGCTGGCCCTTAGCGCGTCTCCCTGTTCCGTCACCGTTACCTCGACAACGTATTCCGACTTGTCGTAGACGTAGCCAAGCGCGTTTCCGGCGGTTTCCGTCACCTTGTAGCGGTAGACGCCCGGATCGGTAAAACGGATGCTCCCGAAGCTGAAGTCCCCCGGACCGGTGCGCGAAACGCTCGCCGTTCCACCGGACCGGCCGCCCGGCATGGGTGCGTCCGCATCCAGCGCCGTCAGGACGAAGGTAAAGCCGGTCTGGGGCGCCGCGGCCACATCCACGCGCTTTTCGCCGCGAATCTCCGTCTCCACCAACATCAGGTTGTTTGTCACGTCATAGCCTGCGACCGATGCGCTGTAGCCCGCGACTGTCTCCTCTGCGACGGCATAGGCGATTTCTACCCCATCCTCATATTTGGGCTTGTTTTCAAACGACCATTTCCAGCCGTTTTCCGCCGTCACGGTCTTTTCATCAACTTTGGTTCCGTTGGCCAGCAGGAAAATGGTGATGCTTTCGGGCCGTTTTCCATAGCGGTCGTTTTCGTCATTCCAGGTTTTTTCGCCCGCAACCGTCACGGTTTCCGGCTTGTGGATATTGGTGAGGGTGAAGCCAACGGCAGCGTCGCCCGCAATCTGCGGCGTGTAACCGCTGACGGACTCCTCTTGGACGGTATAGACGATCTTGGCGCCCTGGCTGTATTCGTCCAGGCCGTCAAAGATCCCACGCCATCCGTTGCCCTCGTTGAGCAGGAGCCTCCTGCCGGTTGCCACGCCATCCGCCAGAAGCTCGACGGCGATTTCATCCGGCCTGACGCCGTCCTGATTGTCTGCATCCTCCCATACCTTGGTCACGCTGACGCTGGTTTTGGGCGGAGTATAGCGGTTGGTGATATCAAAGCCCGTTACCTCGGCGGTATAGCCCTGCACCGGATCCTCGACGATGGTATAGTCGATCTCCACGCCGTTTTCGTACTTGGGCAGGCCGCCAAACGTCCAGGCCCAGCCGTCCTGCTCCGTGACGGTCTTTTCCGCCTTCTCCACACCGTTGGCCATCAGATGGATGGTGATGCTGTTCGGACGCATGCCTTCCTGGTCGTCCTGATCAACCCATATCTTTTTGCCGGAGAGGCTGACGGTCTCCGGCGTATGCCGGTTGGTCACGTCAAAGCCGTCAATCTCCGAGTCGTATCCCGTCGGCACCGGGTCCTCGGTAAGCGTATAGGCGATCTCCACGCCGTTTTCGTACTTGGGCAGGTTGGTGAATGTCCACCTCCAGCCGTCCTGCTCCGTCACGGTCTTTTTCGCCTTTTCCACACCATCAGCCAACAGGTGCACGGTGATGCTTTCCGGGCGCAGGCCGTCCTGGTCGTTTGCATCATCCCAGGTCTTGGCGCCGGAAATATCGATCGTTTCAGGCTGGTTGGATACATGAACCGCCTGATTGGCGCTGGTTACGCTCGCGCCGGGCACGTTGACGACCCACGCCGGTTTTGCGGTTGCCGTTCCCTTGTAGGGAAGCAGCACATTCTCCGCGCTTTCCGCGTCTGCGCCGTCCAGCAGATAGCCGGGTGCGGCGTCGGCTTCCTCGATGACGTAGACCTGGTACCAGTTGAGCGTTCCAAAGGAGGCCTTGCCCTGACCGTCCGTATGCACGGTCGTAAGCGGCGTGGTATCGTTAAGCGCGGCGGCCTGCGCGGCCTGCACGCTGTCGAAGGGACCGTACAGCCTGAACTCCGCGCCGGCAACCGGAGCACCGCTCATGGCGTCGGTTTTCAGCACAGACAGGTTGCGGCTCAATATAAGGCCGATATCCTTGGTGTTGTCAAAATCATCGCTGGTGGCGTAGAGGTAGAAGCGCTCCGAAACGAAACTTCTTTCGGATGCCCTGACGAAGTTGTTGTCTATGGCCTCATTCGCATAGGCGCCGCCGGGAAGCAGCGTGTTTGGATCACGGGAATAGCCGGTTTGCCTGTCCGGATTTCCGCCTCCAAGGGAGGTGACCTGCGCGATCACGCCGCCGGTTTCCGGGATGGTGACGGCAAGGTTGTACGTCTTTGGCGCGCTTCCCTTCAGCCGGGCAGGATTGAGAGGGTTGTTCCGGGCCGTGCCGCTGTAGAGCTGGTCTGCGGTTGCGCCGCCCTTGGGATCAGCGGAATCCAGGCCGTCAAAGATATAATTGGCGTCCCAGCCGGAAGGCTTGCCGTAGCTGGCCGTGCCGCTGGCGCTGGAGGACGTTCCCTCAAAGCTGTTCAGCCTGACTTCAATGCAGTCCAGCAGCTTCCCAACGATCGCGTCCCCGCCCAGGTCCGCCACCGATTCTCCGCTTTCCCAGACGCCGTTGGCATTCTTGTCAATCCAGACATGCCCGCCCACCTTGACCGGTTCAGGCAGAATGGTGGCGGAAACGGAGTTGGAGCTCAGCATCTGCCCCGGCGTCGCGGAATTGATCCCCTGCCCGGAGCCAGTTCCTTCGATATAGCGCGAGAACTGGCATACAAAGTCATTGACCGCGTTTTGCCACGCACGGTTTTGGAGCTCCTCCGCAGTGAGTTCGCCCACGGCCATGCGGTATTCGACAATGTAGCTTTCGCGCGAGGCCAGGGCATCCGCCGCGTCCTTGCGGACCGCCACCGCGATGGCCGTGACGGTTCCGCCCGGGGTATCGCTCCAGCCGGCAGGAAGCGAAGCTGTGTCGTATTTCAGCTTTTCTACCGAGCTGTACACGTCGGCCGCGCTGGCGATATCGCTCTGATAGTAGAAAACCCTGTATGGAACTGCGCTGCTTCCTCCGTCTTTATCAATCCGCGTAACGCCCGTCACGCTGCCGAAATTCATGCCCCACGCGCTGCCTCTGGAGGCGCCGGCGGCAGTAACATCCCCGCTATGGGGCAGGATAGACAGGCGTATTCCGCGAGCCTGGCAACGGCGCTCCGCTGCTGATCGAGCAGACTATGCGCGTAGCAATCCAACGTTGTTTTTGCGGAGCTGTGGCCCAAAAGCTGGCTTAGGCGGCATTATGAGCAACTTATCGGGGATGTTCGATAGCGTGAACCAGCAGGT
>USFL01000156.1 GCA_900553905.1 uncultured Eubacteriales bacterium
TTGCGCCCCTGGGCGCAAACATTTCTTAAGCTTCTGGCGGAAAAGGCCGCCGCAGACGGACTTTTTTCGACAAGCTGATCCGGCGGGGGTCCGCCGGCGCACAGCATTCTTTGAAAAGCGGGAACAAGGAGCAACCCGCCTGCTTCGGGCAGGACAGAGGGAGATTCCGGCGCGAAGGGTCAGCGCCGGAATCAGCCGATGGAAGCTTTTTTTGCGCTTTCAGGCATACCGGCGCACGATCTCCTCCAGCGAGGCCAGGCCGTTGTGGAAGCCGTTTCCGTTGTCCATCACCACGTCGGCCACGCTTTTGTAGATGGGCATGCGCTCGTTGTAGATGCGCTCGATCTCCTCCCGGCCCTTCTGGGCCAGGAAGGGGCGCTTTTCAGCGCGGATGTCCAGCATGATGTCGTCGATGGGACGATCAATGAGCACAATCAGACCGTGATTGCGCATCAGCCGGCGGTTTTCCTCGCGCAGGCACACGCCGCCGCCGGTGGAGATGATGCCCGGCGTGGCGCTGACAAGCTGCTGCAAAAGGCGCGTTTCACCGTCGCGGAAGGCCTGCTCACCAAAGGTAGTATAGAGCTGCGCGGTGTTCATACCCGTGGTTTCGGTCAGATAGACGTCCGTATCCAGATAGGGGATCTGCAGCTTTTGGGCCACACGACGCCCCAGGGCGCTCTTTCCGCTGCCGGGCATACCCACCAAAAAGATGTGACGTTCCATCCACAGTCCTCCTTTGTGCCTTTCGGCGCTTAGCGCGATTCCAGCTTTTGCGGCTCCTGACGGTGCGCCAGCTGAAGCGTGAAGCGGAAACCTGCCCCGCTCTCCAGCGGCAGCACCTCGATGGTCTGATGGTGCATTTCCATGATCTGCTTGCAGATGCTAAGACCAAGCCCGGTTCCCTTTCCGGAGGTATGGGCCTTGTCCGCTTTGTAAAAACGCTCAAACAGGTGTTCGCGATCCTCCGGCGCGATGGGTTCCCCATCGTTCTGGATCACGACGGCCACCGTATTATCATGCAACAAGGATGTGCGGATTGTCAAGCTCCCTTTCTCAAAGATGAACTTGAGCGCGTTATCCACGATATTGTGCACCACCTGCGAAATGCGGTCGCTGTCGGCGCGCACCAGGCAGGGCTCGGTGCAAAAATCGATCTGTACGTTGAGAGATTTTTCCTCAATGTCGTTCATCCGGCCGATGAGGACGCGGCGGATGAGTTCGTTGAGGTCAAAATCGCTCAAGGTCAGCTTGTCCACGCCCTTGTCCATGCGGCTCAGCTGCAAAAGGTCGGCGATGAGACGCTTCATGCGGTTGGTCTCGTCAAAGACGATTTGCAGATAACGCGGATATTCCTCCTGCGGGATGGTACCGTCCAGCATGCCCTCCACAAAGCCGTGGATGCTGGTCACGGGTGAGCGCAGCTCATGGCTGACATTGGCCACAAATTCCCTGCGGCTTTCCTCCACCTGTTCCAGCTTTTCGGCCATCACGTTAAAGGCCCCGGCCAGCTGGCGCACCTCGTTGACGCCCGTCACCTGGGCGCGGGCGTTGAGGCGGCCCCGGCTCATTTCCTCGGCCGCGCCGGTGATGACGGTGAGGGGCTTGACGATGCCGCGGGCATAGAACGCCGTGCCGATGATGGCGGCAAGCGCCGCAAAGGCAAAGCCAATCCCGATTTGCAGCAAAAGTCCATGGTATTCCGCCTCGATGATCTGGGAACTGGTGTGGATGAACACCGCGCCCAGCACCGTGTCATCCTGAATCCAGGGCACGGCCACAGTAAAGACGGGCCCCTGCGAATCATGGGTGATCTGCGTCTGCACCTCGCGGCCGCTAAGGACCTCGATCAGCGCAGCTGACATGTCCTCGGCATCCAGCGTTTGCAGGGCGTCCACGCTGCCCTCGATGGCGGACTGCATGTTGTCCATCACGCGGCCGTTGCGGTCCACGATGAGGATGTAGGCGCCGTAGTCCTCGTAGACGGTCCGCGCCTTCCATTGCAGGTAGGCCATGGTGGAGGACTGGATGTTGAGATAATCCGCGATGGAGCTGTCATCGACCCGGCTGGCCAGAAAGGCGATTTCACGCGCCTGCATCAGAAGACCCTCCATACGGCTGTCGATCATGGCCGAACGGATGGAAAATAGAGAAAAAGCGCCGCTGATGAGCACGACCAGCAAAATGACGCACATGAACAGCGCCAGCAGGCGGTCAAACATGGTTTGAAACATGGGGTCATCCTCTCTGGGAGGCCATAGGGGCGTCAGTTGGCCTTGTACTCGAATTTATAGCCCACGCGCCATACGGTGTGAATCTCCCAGCCGTATTTTTCGCAGCCGGGCAGCTTTTCACGCAGGCGCTTGATGTGCACGTCCACGGTGCGGCTGTCGCCGAAAAAGTCGAAGCCCCACACCCGTTCCAGAAGCTGCTCGCGGGTAAAGACCATGTTGGGGTGGGAGGCGAGGTAAAACAGCACTTCCAGCTCCTTGGGAGGCATCTCCAGCTCGTGGCCTTCGTATGTCACCTCGTAGCGCGCAAGGCTTACCGTCAGCCCCGGATAGCGAAGCGTATCATCCGCGTCCCCGGAGGCGGTGGCGCTTTCAGCAGGGGCGCGGCGCAGCACGGCCTTGACGCGCGCCACCAGCTCCTTGGTTTCAAAGGGCTTGGTCACATAATCGTCCGCGCCCAGCTCCAGCCCCAGCACCTTGTCAAAGGTTTCGTCGCGGGCGGTGAGCATGATGACGGGCGCCTTGCTGGTCTTGCGGATTTCCTTGAGCACCTGCAGGCCGTCCATGCCGGGCAGCATCACGTCCAGAAGCACCAGTGCCGGCGTCTCGCGCTTAAAAGCCTCCAGCGCCTCGTCCCCGCGCGCGGATTCGGTTACGTCAAAGCCTTCCTTTTCCAGATAGAGCCTGACCAGGTGGCTGATGTTGGGGTCGTCGTCCACCAGCAGGATGCGTTGCTTTTCAGACATGGGGGCTCCCCACCTTTCGTGTTATTTCAAGGTTACGACGGTCACGCCCTGCTCGCCTTCGCCGTACATGCCGTCGCGGTATTTCTTTACGTTCATGTGCGTGCGCAGGTGGCGCTGAATGCCAGTGCGCAGCACGCCGGTGCCCTTGCCGTGGATGATGCTGACCTCGTTGAGTCCGGCCAGCGTCGCGTCCGCCAGATAGATGTCCACGGCGGCGATGGCTTCGTCCAGGGTCATGCCCCGCACGTCCACCTCCATGGGCACGGCAGGCTTGGCGGCGGATACGCGGTTCATCACCCGGCTCTGCTTGGGCTTGTCCGCCTCCACCAGCCGCAGCTGGCTGATATGCGCCTTCATCTTGATGATGCCGGCCTGAATCTGCACCTCACCGTTGCGGTCGGCGGGGGAGAGCACCGTGCCCTTCGTGCCCAGGTGCACGATCTCCACGCTGTCGCCGGGGCGCACGCTCTTGGGCGGGGTGAAGTTGACGGCGCTCTTTTCGCTCAAGCCCTCGCTGAGGGCGTCGATGCCGTCCTCCATGCGCTTCTTGAGGCGCTGTACCTCATGCTCCGGAGTCTGGGCCTGCTTTTTCATGGCCTTGAGCTCGCGGATGATGCCGTCGGCCTCGCGCCGGGCGTTTTCCAGCACGCGGCGGGCCTCGTCCTTGGCCTTTTTGAGGCTCTTGTCACGGCTTTGCTCGATCTCGCGGCGCAGGCGCTCGGCCTCGTCGCGCAGCTTGACCGTCTCGCGCCGGGTTTCCTCGGCGATTTCCCGCTCGCGCTCGGCGATCTGGCGGTGATATTCCGCGTTTGCGATCACGTCCTCGAAGCGGATATCCTCCTTGGAAAGCAGCGCCTTGGCCCCGTCGATCAGCCGTTCGGGGAGGCCGAGCTTTCGGGAGATATCAAAGGCGTTGCTCTTGCCCGGAATGCCGATGGACAGGCGATAGGTGGGCCGGAGCGATTCGACGTCAAACTCCACGCTGGCGTTCTCCACGCCGGGGGTGCTCAGGGCAAAGGCCTTGAGCTCGCTGTAGTGGGTGGTGGCCATGGTGCGCACCTTACGCTCCAGCAGGCTGGAAAGAATGCTCTGCGCAAGCGCCGCGCCCTCGGTGGGGTCGGTGCCCGCGCCCAGCTCGTCAAAGAGCACCAGGTCGTTGTCCTGAACGCAGGAGACGATCTCCACGATATTGGTCATGTGCGAGGAGAAGGTACTCAATGATTGCTCGATGCTCTGCTCGTCCCCGATATCGGCGTACACCCGGCCGAAGACGCTTAGCTCCGTGCCCAGCTCCGCGGGCACGTGCAGGCCGCTTTGCGCCATCAGGGTAAAGAGGCCCACGGTCTTGAGCGTCACGGTTTTGCCGCCGGTGTTGGGGCCGGTGATGATGAGCGTGGTAAACTGGTCGCCCAGCCACAGATCGCTGGGCACGACCTTGTCCGGGTCGATGAGGGGATGCCGCCCGCGCACGATCTTGAGATATCCGCGCGTGTTCATCTTCGGCAGGCTGGCGCGCATTTCCCGCGCCAGCAGTCCCTTGGCAAAGGCGAAGTCCAGATGCGTCAGCAGCTCGATGTTTGTGAAAATGTCCTCCGCATGCGGCGCAATCTGATCGGACAGCGCCTGCAGAATGCGGGCGATCTCCTGCTGCTCCCGCGCACGGAGCTGCTTTAGGTCGTTGCCCAGCTCCACCACGAACATCGGCTCGATGAACAGCGTGGCCCCCGTAGCGC
>USFL01000157.1 GCA_900553905.1 uncultured Eubacteriales bacterium
CCGTCCAGATGGCGCGGCAGGGGCAGCTGGACCAGAATGCCGTTGACGGACGGGTCCGCATTCGCCTCACGGATGGCTGCTTCCAGCGTTTCCTGAGTGGTATCGGCGGGCATACGCAGCGTGCGCGAGCGAATGCCCAGACGCGCGCAGGCCTTCTCCTTGTTGCTGACATAGGTCTGGCTGGCGGGGTCGTCGCCCACCAGAATAACCGTAAGACCGGGCGTATATCCCTTTTCCTTCAGCGCCTCCACGCGCTTTTTCAGCTCTTCCTCCAGTTCAGCGGCCATAACCTTGCCGTCCAAAAGCTGTGCCGGCATATAAAATCTCCTCCCTCTCTATGAATGTTCTTCCAGATAGCGCTGCATGCCGATGCTTGCCACGCCCGCAGCGTTATCGGCGCTGTACTGTGCCTGTCCATAAAGGACCCGCACGGGCGACCTCAAGCGGCTCAATCTGTCCCCAACCAGCCGCCGGAGCAGCGCCGAGGATGCCACGCCGCCCACCACCAGCGCCTGTCGCGCGCCCGTTCGCCTGCACGCGCCGTCAAGCAGACGCGCCACCGTGCGCGCCAGCACGTCATACACCTCGGCGGCAATGCGTTCGCGGGAGAGCTCACCCGCGCGAATGAGCCGCTGCGCCTGCGTTTCCACGCCGGAGAGGTGGCAGGAAAGGCCGTCGCGCGACACGCTCGCAGGAAGCAACGCCGCTGCCTTCTCCGGACAGGCCACGGCCAGCCGTTCCAGCGCCGGGCCCGCCGGAAAGGACAGGCCCATGGCCACGCCTACACGGTCCACCAGCTGGCCCGCATGCAGGTCCTCGCTGCCGCCGAGCAGCTCAAGCCTGCCCTCGCGACAGTCCAGCAGTTCGGTGGTGCCGCCGCTCAGATGCAGGGCCACAAACGGCCCTTCCGGCACGGCGTGGCCAATCAGCCCGGCGGCGATATGGCCCTGCTGATGCGATGTCTGATACAGCGGCACACCCAGCGCGGAGGCCAGCACAGAGGCATGCCCCAGCCCCACGGTGAACACCGGCATGTAGCTGTCCTCCCCATCGCGTGGACGCGCGGAGGCGCACACGGCGGCAATCTGCGCGCCGTCCAGCCTGCGGCCCAGCGCCTCCATCACCTGCGGCATTTGCCGCACATGCGCAAAAACGGCCTCGCTCTGGCGAAGGCCGCGCTGTCCCTCCCGGACGGGCAGCAGCATGCGTTCGGCGGCCACCACCGCGCCATGCTCGTCCACCGCTGCCGCGGAGGTGGTATAGCAGCTGGTATCAAAACCCAGGGTCACGCGCATAGGCCCGCTCCTTTCCCCCATGCGGGCGCTATGCCTTGGGCTCCTGTTTGTCGCGCACCATCGCGCCCAGCACGCCGTTGATGTAGCGGCCGCTCTTGGGCTCGCTGTAGCGGTTGGCCATTTCCATCGCTTCGCTGACAGCCACGTTGTCCGGTACATCGGTACGATGGTACAGTTCATACGCCGCCAGGCGCAGGATGCTCAAATCCACATGCGGAACGCGGCTGAGCGCCCATGCGCCGGTGCTGTGCTTTTCGATGCTGTCGTCCAGTTCGGACTCATGCTCCTGCACGCCGGTCAGCACATCGCTGATGTACTGCCGCTCATCCTTGCTGGGCTTTAGCCGGGCGCTGCCCTCCGGCTGCGCCATGGATAGCTGCTCGTAAACCAGATCGAGCGATTCGTCGTCGGCCTCCCCGCCGGACAGACGTTCATACAGAAGCTGCATGGCAGCCTGCCTGGCAATCGAACGCGCCATGGTTTTCAACACTCCCCGTTATTGCGTATCGTTTGTATCTCCGTTCACTCGCCCTTGGGCGGGAACAGCCGGTTAATCCAGCCTTTAATCAACTCCGTTTTGTTCTGGAACGCGCCCACGAAATAGCCCGCCGCAAAGAACAGCGCCACAAACAGCGTGCGCCAGAAGCCCAGCAGCAGCAGCGCCAGCGCGATCGCCACCCCCACGATGCCGCAGACCAGGCCGCACAGCGGCGTGCCTATACGAAGCAGGCCCTTTTTTCCCCCGTTTTCCATCATGCTTGTTCCTCCCCTTCAACGCTCTCCGCGGCTATCGTTTCCTTACGCGCAGGCGTATCCGGCGCGGAGTCGTCCTCTTCCTCACCCATTGCGGATTCGTCGGATGCAGCAGGCGGCTGCTCCGCCGCTTCCTGCGCATTTTCCGCCGGTTCCTCGGGGGAAACGGCATAGCTGACCGTCTCCTCCGCATGCCGGAGAATCGGTTCCTCAATACCATCCGCCAAGGGTGCCGCCGCTACGGGCACGGGCGTGTCAGGCGCCGGCTGCGCGTCCGCCTCGGAAGCCGAGCGCGCGTCGGTCTCCACCATCACGCGCACCTTGTGCACGTCCACGCCGCTGCAGGAGGTGATGTATTGCTTGATCTGCTTTTGCAGCGCATTGACCGTCAGCGGGATATTGACCCCGCCGAGCAGCGTGATCTTGATATCCACGATGATGCCCTCACGGGCATGCTGGATGCGCGTGGCATTGACCGTCAGCTCCTGATGCGAGGCCACGCATTTTTGCACCATGCTCTCCAGCGCCTTCATGGAGATGCTCATATCGCCGTACTCCGAATGCTGGATGATGAAGCCCTTTTCGCGTCCGCGGCGGAACAGCATCAGAATCCCATGCACGCCCAGGGCGATGAGCAGCAGCGCCCCTATGATCACCAGCGCGCGGTGCCACCACACAGGAATGTCTCTCGCCCACAGCTCGCCCAAGAGGGAGACGCCCAGGCCCAGGTCCAGCAGGCAAATCCCCGCCGCAACGATCAGCGCGCCGGAAATCGCCGATAACACTCTGTCCCACAGGGTCATTTTCACCTTTTCACCCTCCCTTCCGTCAGAACAACGCCCAAAAGCAATGCCTGCTCCGGCCTAGCGTATGCCAAACAGTGAGCAGGTATTGCCAGCATTTTATTCTTCCGTGGGCTGCTCCGCTTCGATCTCCTCCGCGGGATCGGACGCGTGCATTTCGGCCGGGGTGGGTTCCCCTTCGAATTCCACGTGCACCGGCTCCTGCGGCTTTTCCGGCTCCGCGGGCTTTTCGGGCTTGGCCGCGCTGTCCTCAATGCCCTTGAGCGACTGGAGGCCCTCCAGCGTTTCCTTCTGCTCCTTTTCGAAGCTGACGCCCTGCACGTGTACATCCACGCGCACCACGTGCAGCCCGGTCATGGATTCGATGGCCTTGCGCACGTTTTCCTGCACATTGGAGGCGGCGGTCTGGATGGGGGTGCCGTATTCGATGATGAGGTAGATATCGACGGCGGCTTCCTCGGTGCCCAGTTCCACCTTCACGCCGCGGGTGATGTTTTTGTTGCGGCCGAACACATCCGTGATGCCGCCGCCGGAGCACATGCCCGCGACCCCTTCCACCTCGTTGGCCGCGACGCCCGCGATGATGGCGATGACTTCATTGGCATATGTGATCGTTCCCGTGGAATCATTATCCTGATCCAGGGTCAAAGGCAGATTATCCTTTTTGGTGGCCATATTCCACACCTCCTATGGATTGGGCCCGCGCGGCCCATCAGCCCATTTCAACTCTTAGTATAACAGATTCGGCGGTGCTTGACAATCAAGCGGCGGGATTTTGTTACTCTACGCAGCGAATCTTCAGCTGCTCAAGCTGTTCGGGCTGAACGGCGGAGGGCGTGTCCATCATCGGGCACGCGCCGTTTTGAATCTTGGGGAAGGCCAGCACGTCGCGCAGGCTGTCCGCGCCGCTGAGGATCATCACCATGCGGTCGATGCCGAAGGCGAAGCCGCCGTGCGGAGGCGTGCCGTACTGGAACGCGCCCAGCAGGAAGCCGAACTGCTCCCACGCCTGTTCCTTGGTGAAGCCCAACAGGCTGAACATCTTCTCCTGCACATCGCTCTGATGGATGCGGATGGAGCCGCTGCCCATCTCCACGCCGTTCATGACCAGGTCGTAGGCCTTGGCGCGCACCGCGCCGGGATCGGTGTCCATGAGGGGGATATCCTCCTCCATCACGTTGGTAAAGGGGTGATGCATGGCCAGGAAGCGGTTTTCCTCGTCGCTCCACTCCAGCAGGGGGAACTCGGTCACCCACAGCAGGTCGTAGCGCTTGTTGTCAATCAGGTTCAGCTGCTTGCCCAGGCGCAGGCGCAGCTGCCCCATGGCGGTCAGCGCCACATACTTCTTGTCCGCGATAACGAACACCGCGTCGCCGGGCTTGGCGGAAACGGCGTCGAGCAGGCGCTGCATGCTGTCGCCCTGCATGGCCTTGGCAAAGCTGGAGCGCAGGGTTCCGTCCTCGTTCACCACGGCCCAGGCCAGACCCTTGACATGGTAGGTCTTGACAAATTCGCCCAGCGCGTCCAGCTCCTTGCGGCTCATGTGGCCCGCGCCCTCGGCGCAGATGGCGCACACGGTGTTGCCGGCGGCCAGCGCCTCCTCAAAGACCTTGAAGCCGCAGCCCGCGACCACCGCGCCCACATCCTGAATCTCCATGCCGAAGCGGGTGTCGGGCTTGTCGCTGCCGTAGCGCGCCATGGCGTCGCGCCAGGTGATGCGCTTAAGGGGCAGCTTCAGCTCAATGTTCATCAGGGTTTTGAACACATGCGCATATGCGCCTTCGACCACGGTCTGGATATCCTCCGGGTCGATGAAGCTCATTTCCATGTCAAACTGGGTAAATTCAGGCTGGCGGT
>USFL01000158.1 GCA_900553905.1 uncultured Eubacteriales bacterium
CCTATAACCTGGATGATATGCTGGAGGCCTACGGCCTGACCCGGGCGCAGAGCATGGCCTCGTTGTGCTATACGCTGTGCACCTTCTTCCCCAACGTGAGCGGCATCCGCGTGTCCATCAACGACACGCCCGTAAGCCAGCTGCAGCTGGAGGAGGACCAGGACGTGTCCATCAGCTTTGCGGAAAACGTGCTCCTGCGCACCGATTTTTCCACCTTGCTCTACGATTACTGTACCCTGTACTTTGCCGACACGGACGGTCAGCACCTGCGCGAGGTCAGGCGTCCCGTGCCTTACACGCAGCGCATGAGCCCGCGCACGCTGCTCATTGAGCTGGCGCGCGGCCCCAAGGCATATGACAGCGTGGATGGACTCACGGCGGTGATGCCTGCCGGAGCCATACAAGACACCGACATTCTGGGGCTGGCGCTATCCGAGGGCACCATGTTGGTCAACTTCGCCCCCTCCTTTGAAAATGTGGGAGCAGGCATGGACGAAACCCAGGAGCGCCTGCTGGTGTATGCCATGGTCAACACGCTCTGTGCCGGCACCAAAGCGGACAGCGTGTGCTTCTTCCGCGGAGGCGCCCAATTCGACGGATTTTCGGGAAAAATTTACTGGCGCGGACTGTTCTATCCGCTGCCGGCGGACAGCTGAACAAACGGCGGGGAGCCAAAGCGTTCCCCGCCGATCTTTGTTTCCTCCTACCTGGTGATGCGCCGCCTGCACAGGCCCGTCCTGCCGCAGGCGGGGCATACCAGCCTGCGTCGGGTAAAGGTGTGATAGGCCTTGACATATTCGCCCAAGGCAGGCGTAAACGTCGCCTTGCAATGCGGGCACTGATAGTAGCCGGCTCTCGCGTCCAGCACGGCCGCGGCCCCTACGCCCGCCGCGCCCGTTATCAGGGCCAGGGCGATCAATGCAATCCGCGCGGCCGCGGGCAGCGTTAAAAACGCGGCCAATGCAATCAGCGCGCACACCGCGATTCCCGTAATGGCGGCGCAGATCAGGGACAGCGCCAGCCTCTTTTTGTTTTCCGCATTTTCCCGCACCAGTTGCATCATGTTTTCCTCCGCTTTCTTTTGATAATCCGCCTGTGCGACCCGTTCGCCCGAAAGCAGGTCGTTGACCGTAACGCCAAGCGCCGCGCAGAGCGGCAGCATCAGCGAAACCTCAGGCAACCCGTTGCCGCATTCCCATTTGGAGACGGTTTTGTCGCTGATGCCCAGCTCATCCGCCAGCTGCCGCTGGGTCAGGCCGCCCGCCTTCCTGCACTGCGCAATAAACCTGCCAATGCGGATCTGGTCCATCTTCCTTGCCTCCCTTCCCTTGCGATTGTACACCGCCTGTCCTCTAAAAGAACACCCACGAAGCGTAGAGGTCTGGTTTTCGTGTCTTTTACGACAGCGCTGAAGCCCGAAATTGTATGTTTGGACGCCCGCGCGGGTATGATTGAAGCGGAAACAGGTTTTCTTTCCGCTTTTTTGTGCTATGGTTCTGCCAGGACGAGGAAACCGCTTTCCAAGCGGACCTGTTCCCGAAAGGAAGTGGAAGTTTTGGATTGGTACAGAAAAAGCGTGGATGAAACCGCGCGGGCACTGGGCACTGACGCCGCCATGGGCCTGACCGCAGAGGAGGCCGGCGCGCGGCTGGAAAAGCACGGACCCAACGCATTGAAACAGGGAAAGAAGCGCACCCTCTGGCAGATGTACCTGGCGCAGTTCAAGGACGTGATGGTGCTGGTGCTTCTGGCCGCGGCGCTGATTTCGGGCGTTCTGCTGGGCGAATGGGTGGACGCTGGCATCATCCTGCTGGTGGTGCTCCTCAACGCGCTATTGGGCGTGATCCAGGAAAACCGGGCCGAAAAATCGCTGGAGGCACTGAAGAAGCTGTCCTCGCCCCACGCGAAGGTGCGCCGCGAAGGGGCCCTCCTCTCCGTGCCTGCATCGGACCTGGTTCCCGGCGACGTGGTGCTGCTGGAGGCGGGCGATTATGTGTCCGCCGACCTGCGGCTCACGGTATCGGCAGGGCTGCGTACGGATGAGAGCGCCCTGACCGGCGAAAGCGAGCCGGTGGAAAAGCATGCCGAAACCCTGACAGGAGAAGGCGACCTGCCTCTGGGCGATCGGGCCAACCTGGCCTTTTCCGGTAGCCTGATCACCTACGGGCGCGGCGAGGGAATCGTCGTGGCCACGGGCATGGATACGCAGCTGGGCGCCATCGCGGGCATGCTGGGCAGTGAGGAGGGCGTGGAAACGCCGCTGCAGCGCCGCATGGCCGACCTGGGCAAAAAGCTGGCGCTGCTGTGCATCGGCGTATGCGTGCTGGTCTTTGTGGCGGGCGTGGCCTACGGAAACGACGCGGGCGAGATGTTCATGACGGCCATCAGTCTGGCCGTGGCCGCCATTCCCGAAGGGCTGCTGGCGATCGTGACCATCGTGCTGGCCGTCGGCGTGCAGCAGATGATCGCGCAAAACGCCATCATCCGCCGCCTGCCGGCCGTGGAAGCCCTGGGCAGCGCCACGGTGATCTGCTCGGACAAAACGGGTACGCTGACCATGAACCGCATGACGGTCACGGCCCTGTGCGAACCCTTCGCAATCAGAGATGCCGCGGCCCAGGCCCCCTCCGCGCCGCTTATGAACGCCATGGGGCTGTGCAACGACGCCGCGCCTGCCCAAAATGAACGGGGCGAGACGGTGCTGACGGGCGATCCCACGGAAACGGCGCTGCTGGCCTGCGCCAATCGTTGGGGCTTTGACGGCCCTGCCGCCCAGACAGCCACGCCGCGCGTGGATGAACTGCCCTTTGACAGCGAAGTCAAGCGCATGACCACGGTGCACCGCCTTGCGCAAGACCGCTATGCCGTCTACGTCAAGGGCGGTCTGGACGAGGTGCTCGCCCTGTGCACGGAGATCCGGGAAGGCGAATCCGTGCGCGCCCTTACGCAGGAGGATCAGAGCCGGATTCAGGCTTCGGCGGCGGAGATGTCATCCAACGCCCTGCGGGTGCTGGCCTTTGCCATGCGTGAGACCGACTCGCTCGCCGCCCCCGGCGACCGCGCCGCCTACGAAAGCGGCCTGACCTTTCTGGGCATGGCCGGCATGATCGACCCGCCGCGTCCCACCGCGCGCGAGGCCGTGGCGCGTTGCCGCCGCGCCGGCATCAAGCCCGTGATGATCACCGGCGACCACCGGCTCACGGCCAGCGCCATCGCGCGCGACCTGGGCATTCTGGAAAAGCAGGACCGGGTGGTGACCGGGCAGGACCTGGACCGCATGGACGATGAGCGCCTGCGCGAGGAGGTGCGCGATATCGCCGTCTACGCCCGCGTATCGCCGGAGCACAAGGTGCGCATCGTGAAGGCCTGGCAAAGCTGGGGCGACGTGGTGGCCATGACCGGCGACGGCGTGAACGATGCGCCCGCGCTCAAGCGCGCGGACATCGGCGTAGCCATGGGCCAGACCGGTACCGAGGTGAGCAAGGAAGCCGCCGCTATGATCCTGACCGACGACAATTTTGCGACCATTGTGGGCGCGGTAGCGCAGGGCCGCGTTGTCTACATGAACATCCTCAAGGCCATCCAGTTTTTGCTCAGCTCCAATCTGGGCGAGGTGTTACTCATCTTCGTGGCTACGGTGCTGAATCTCGGCTCGCCGCTTCTGCCCATTCACATCCTGTGGGTGAACCTGATTACCGACTCTTTGCCCGCGCTGGCGCTGGGCATGGAGCCTGCCGAACCCGACGTGATGGATTGCCCGCCGCGTGACCCCCGCTCCCCCATCTTCACCCGGCCGCTTCTGCTGCGTGTGATCTATCAGGGCCTGATGATCGCAGGTCTGTCGCTTGCCGCGTATCTGACGGGAGCGCGCGTCAGCCCGGATACAGGGCATACCATGGCCTTTGCGGTGCTGGCCTTCTCGCAGCTTACGCATGCCTTCAACGTGCGCAGCAACACCCACTCGGCCTTCATGCGCGGCAAGATGAACCGGTGGATGATTCCCGCTTTCCTGAGCGGCGTCGCGTTGCAGCTGTGCGTGCTGCTGGTTCCCTTCCTGCAGGGGCTGTTCCACGTGGCCGCTCTCACTCCCGCCCAATGGGGCCTGGTGGCCCTGCTCAGCCTGATGCCGCTGTACGCCCTGTCGGCGTACAACCATGCCTGCTATGACGACTTCGGTTTTTCCATCCGCACGCATGATACCTGGCGCGAAACCGGGAGCTTCCTGGAGACGGTACGCGCCGCCGTACAGAACACCGTGAGCATCCGCGACACCTGGGAGGGCACCTACACCACGTCCTTCCTGAGCGCGCTTCAACCCGCGCTGTTCGGCGAGGACCTCTACTGGGTGACGACGGCCCTGCTGCTGACGTTTTTGCTGTTTGCGGTGTGGTTCTTCCTGCGGCAGACGCTGGTGCGGACGCTGGGCGCGGACCGGCAGGCCTTCTGGACGGCGTTCTGCGCGGTGACGTTTGTGATGGTGCAGTTTGTGCCGGAACTGAGCGAGGCGTTTTTCTGGTTCAACGGCGGCGTGGCCTACACGCTGCTGTGGGCCGTGGCGCTGGTTCGGCTGGGCGTGTGGCTGTGCTTTGAACGCGCGCAGCGGCGGGGGGCGAAGGTCGCGCTGTATGCGCTGCTTCTTGTGCTGACCGTGGCGGTGGGCGGGGCCAAGTACTCCACGCTGCTTTTGTGCCTGTTG
>USFL01000159.1 GCA_900553905.1 uncultured Eubacteriales bacterium
CTCGCCCTGATGCAGACCTTTGACGACGACGAAATCGGCAGCAAGATGACCACCAACTACATCTCCGTGCGCGACAACCTCACCGTGAAGCAGGCCATGAGCGCGCTCATTGAGCAGGCCGCCGAAAACGACAACATCTCCACCCTCTTTGTCAGGGACAAAGACGACGTGTTCTGCGGCGCGATTGACTTGAAAGAGCTGATCATCGCCCGACCGGAGACCGATTTCCATTCTCTCATCATGACCTCCTATCCCTACGTGTATGGGCATGAGGACATTGATGACTGCCTTGAATTGCTCAAGGACTATTCCGAGGACCTCATCCCCGTGCTGGACAACAACAACCATCTACTGGGCGTGATCACCTCGCAGAACATGGTGCAGGTCGTGGACGACGAAATGGGCGAGGATTACGCCCGTCTGGCCGGCCTCACCGCCGAGGAGGACCTGACCGAGCCGCTCGCCCAAAGTATGAAAAAGCGTTTGCCGTGGCTGTTTGTGCTGCTGGGGCTGGGCCTTCTGGTATCCACGGTGGTGGGCGCGTTTGAGCAGGTGGTGTCGCAGCTGACGCTGATCATGTGCTTCCAGTCGCTCATTCTCGACATGGCAGGCAACGTGGGTACGCAGTCGCTGGCGGTGACCATCCGCGTGCTGATGGATGAAAACCTGACCTTCCGGCAAAAGTTCGGACTGGTGGTCAAGGAGGTGCGCATCGGTTCGGCCAACGGGCTGCTGCTGGGGCTGGCGTCCTTTGTGCTGATCGGCCTGTATATCTGGCTGTTCCGCGGGCGCGACCTGATGACCGCCTCTGCCGTATCGGGCTGCATCGGTATTTCTCTGCTGCTGGCCATGGCCATCTCCAGCGCCGTGGGCACGCTGATTCCCCTGTTCTTCAAAAAGATCAACATCGACCCCGCCGTGGCCTCCGGCCCCCTCATCACCACCGTCAACGACCTGGTGGCCGTGGTCACCTACTATGGCCTCAGCTGGATTTTCCTTTTGCAGATTTTGCATCTCGCCGGCTGATGCCAGCGGCGGACATTTTTCAGAGGAGGTCGAAGGCGTTGAGCCAGGCGGTCATCCTGTATGCGTCCATTCACCATCAAAACACGCTGAAACTGGTGCGGGCCGTGGCGGAGCGCATCCACGCAGATACGGTGGATCTTCTGAACGATGCCCAGCCCGACCTGACCGGATACAGCTGCGTGTTTCTCGCGTCGGGCATCTACTTCAACACCCTTCACCGGTCTCTTCTCGATTTCATCGGGCGCACGGCGTTTGACGGCAAAAAGGTCTGCATCCTGTATACCTGCGGCCTGCGCTACCGGGATTATGCCAAACCGGCGGCCCGGCTGCTGGCCCGGCAGGGCGCGCGCTATGCGGGCAACTTCGGCTGCCGGGGGTTTGATACCTACGGCGTGCTCAAGAAGATCGGCGGCATTGCCAAGGGGCATCCCAATCAGGCGGATCTGGATAGCGCGACGGCCTTTGCCGCGGCTGTTGTCGGCGATTGCATTCCGTAGGACGTGCAAAAAGCGGGCGGGAAAGAAAGACTTCTTTCCCGCCCGCTGCTTTGATGTCTCTTAATTCGCGTGCGCAATCCTCAACCCGGTTTCCAGCGCGAAGCTCCTGACCTGGCTGTCCTCCAGATCCTCGCGGCGCATATCGACGGCGGTGATCTGGCTGTTGTCATACGTCTTGTAATAATAGACGCCCTTGCTGGCGTTGATGCAGCAGGAATACGTGGTGATGTCCCAGAGGTCACCGGCCCTCACCGCGCCGCGCGGCATGGCCACGGCGTCCAGCAGGTGGAAAAACTGCGACACGCTGCTGCTCTCCTCCCCTTCGCACACAGCATTGCATCTTAGGAACGCGGCTTTGACAAACCGCGACACGGGCGAAAAATCGCCGGGAAGGCCGATAGCGCCAAATCCGCGGCCAAACGGCGCCAGCTCCAGCCCGGCTGCGAGGCTGTTTTCCGGCTCGCCGGACCTGAGCGCCATGTACTGGCGCAGGTTGGTCATCTGGAAGTCAAAGGGCGGGTTGTTGGTGAGCACGCCCACGGGGTTGTCATATATGCGCATGCCGTCCCGCATGCATTCCACCACGATGGAGCGCTCCCGGTCCGCAATATGCCAGTGCAGCGGCGCGAGGGGCATGCGGTCGCTGAAGGGAATGGCCACGATGTGGGTACGCTCCAGAAGGGCGCGCGCCTCCTCCACGCCGGCGCACTGCCCCAGCACCCACAGCGGCAGTTCAAAGGGGGATACATTCACCTTGTCCTCACACAGCTGCGCAGGGTAGAAGGCGTTGTCCGGAAAGTTGAGGCCCGCGATACACAGGCCCTTCTCATTGGCCGCTTCCGCATACAGGGGATATCCGTCCACGACGGTGGCCATGCCGATCATGGCGTAATGCCGCCCGCATTCGCCCGCCTTGCGAAATACAAACGGGTATTGGCGGGGGGTGACCGCCACCTGTTCTCCAAAGGAATATTCCAGGTCAAGATTTCGTCCAAAGTAAAAGTCTCCGGTTGTCAGCGCAATGCTGGTGCACATGATTTTTTCTCCTCGCAGGCGGCCTTTCTTTTTCGCCGCCCTCTTTCATTATGGTGTTCCGCCGCCGGCGGTATGTATCCCGAAAAACAAAACGGGACGGCGCGCGGCCGTCCCGTTGCATACGGGTTAGACGGGCATGGTCTTTTCTTCCTTGTTGAGCATGGTGCTGTCCACGCCAAGCTGCTTGGCCTGGCGGTACTGGAAGTACTTGACCGCCACCTGCGGGAACAGGGCGTAGCTGAGCACGTCCTCCTCCTGCTGGTAGTAGTCGCGAATCTCCTCGCGGTACTTATCCAGTTCGGGCGGGATGTCGTCGGCAGGACGATGGGTGATGACCTTGTCGTCGCCGATGCACTTCTTGCGCACTTCCTCGTTGACCGGGGCGGGCAGCCTGCCGTACTCGCCGCGCAGCAGCCCCTTGGACTCCTTGGTGACCATCTTGTAGCGCTCGCCGCCCAGAATGTTCATCACGGCCTGCGTGCCCACGATCTGGCTGGTGGGAGTCACCAGCGGCGGATAGCCGAAGTCCTTGCGCACGCGCGGCACCTCGGCCAGCACGTCGTAGTACTTATCCATGGCGTTGGCCTGCTTGAGCTGACCGATCAGGTTGCTCAGCATGCCGCCGGGCACCTGATAAATCAGCGTATTTGCGTCGGTCGCAAGCACGCGGGCAGGATCGCGCCATCCTTCCTTGGTCAGCTCGTCCGCCACGCCACGGAAGTAGGCGGCCAGTTCACTAAGCAGCTTAAGGTCCAGACCGGTGTCATACTCGGTGCCCTGAAGCGTTGCCACCATGGACTCGGTGGTGGGCTGGGAGGTACCGTTGCCCAGTGCGGAAAGCGCGGTGTCAATCACGTCCACGCCCGCCTCCACGGCCTTGAGCAGCGTCATGGCGCCGGTGCCGGTGGTATCATGCGTATGCAGGACGATGGGCAGGTTCGTTTCCGCCTTGAGGCGCTTGATCAGGCTGTAGGCCTTGTAGGGCAGCAGCAGGTTAGCCATGTCCTTAATGCAGATGATATCCGCACCCATCTTGGCGATGTCGGCGGCCAGCTTGACGAAGTAATCCTCCGTGTGCACGGGGCTGATGGTGTAGCTCATGGCCACCTCGGCGGTTCCGCCGTATTTCTTGGTGGCCTTGACGGCGGTTTCCATGTTGCGCAGATCATTGAGCGCGTCGAAGCAGCGGATGATATCGCAGCCGTTTTCAACCGTCTTTTTCACGAAGAAATCGACCACGTCGTCGGCGTAATGCTTGTAGCCCAGCAGGTTCTGGCCGCGCAGCAGCATCTGCAGCTTGGTGTTGGGCAGGCCCTTGCGCAGCTTGCGCAGGCGCTCCCACGGGTCCTCGTTGAGGAAGCGCAGGCAGCTGTCGAAGGTCGCGCCGCCCCAGCATTCCAAAGAGAAGTAGCCTACTTTGTCCAGCTTTTCAAACGCAGGCTCCATCTGGGAAAATCTCATGCGCGTAGCGGCCTGGCTCTGGTGCGCGTCGCGCAGGATGGTATCGGTAATTCCAACCTTGGCCATTGTATTCACCTCTTATATTGCGATTAACCGAACATGCTCAGCAGGATGCCGGCGGCGATGGCCGAGCCGATCACGCCTGCCACGTTGGGGCCCATGGCGTGCATGAGCAGGAAGTTGCCGGGGTTGGCCTTCTGGCCCTCCACCTGGCTCACACGCGCGGCCATCGGCACGGCGGACACACCGGCGGAACCGATGAGCGGGTTGATCTTGCCACCGGAGAGCTTGTTCATGACCTTGGCCAGCAGCACGCCGCCCGCGGTGCCAAAGCCGAAGGCGAGCACGCCCACGACGATGATGCCCAGCGTCTTGGGCGACAGGAAGGTGGAGGCGGTCGCCGTCGCGCCGACCGTGGTGCCCAGGAAGATGGTGACGATGTTCATCAGCTCGTTCTGGGCGGTCTTGTTCAGACGGTCCACCACGCCGCTCTCACGGAACAGGTTGCCAAGCATCAGGCAGCCGACCAGCGGCGCCGCAGAGGGCAGCAGCAGGCTTACGATGATGGTCACCGCGATGGGGAAGATGATCTTCTCGCGCTTGCTCACGGGGCGCAGCTGCTCCATGACGATCTCGCGCTCCTTCTTGGTGGTCAGG
>USFL01000160.1 GCA_900553905.1 uncultured Eubacteriales bacterium
AACAGCGCGGTCAGCTCCTCCAGATCCGCCGCACGGTCCTCCTCCAGCAGGCCCGCCGCATGCGCGAGCATGCCCAGCAGCCGCTGCGGGGTGTAGCGCCGGGACAGCGCGCTCAGGTCCAGATCACGGTCCCGCTTGGCCAGCCGCCGCCCCTGCGCGTCGGTGAGCAGGGGAATGTGATAGTAACGCGGCACGGGATAGCCCAGCTCGCGCAGCAGGTAGATCTGCCGGGGCGTGGCGGAAAGAATGTCGCGCCCGCGCACCACCTCGTCAACGCCCGTGAGCGCGTCGTCCACCACCACCGCCAGCTGATAGCCGAACAGCCCGTCCGACCGGCGCACGATGAAATCGCCGCAGTCCCGCGCCAGGTTCTCGCACTGCGGCCCCTGCAGGCCGTCCACAAAGCGGATTTCCTCCTCCGGCACGCGCACGCGCAGAGCCGGAGGGCGTGCAAGCGAGAGCCGCGCGGCCTCCTCCTTGGTCAGATGCGCGCAGGTTCCGCGGTACACCCATTGCGTATCGCCCAGATTGGGCGCGGCGGAGGCCTGCTGCTGCAGCTGCGCCCGCGTGCAGAAGCACGGATAGATCAGCCCCCTGGCCTGAAGCCGCTCCAGATGGGACTGGTAGATGGCCGTGCGCTCGCTCTGGTACAGCGGCGGCGCATCCCACCGGAAACCGAACCAGCAAAGGTCCTCCACCGCCTGCTGCGCAAGGCGGCGCGGGCAGCGTGGCGCGTCCAGGTCCTCGATGCGCAGCAGAAACCGCCCGCCCGCATGACGCGCGGACAGATACGCCAGCAGCGCGCACAGCAGGTTGCCCAGGTGCAGCCGTCCGCTGGGCGTGGGGGCGAAGCGTCCGGTCACGTCAGGATACATCCATTCACCTTCGTCCTGTTTCATGTCTTTGGAATGTCTATTATACTGAATCGCGCAAAGGAATACAACCGAACCTGCGCGCCGGGCCGGCAGGCGGAAAATCAGTATCATGTGATACAATTATTTTCATCAGAATCATCGTAAGCGCTATCGGGATGGCAGGGAAAAAATCCTTATAATCATAACCAGCAAATTGTATCCGAAAGGAGCGCCTGTCATGAATCCCTACTATCCCACGCTTTTCAGCCCCTGCAAGATCGGCAACGTCGTCATCAAAAACCGCATCTGCAAAGCGCCCCAAACCACGGGGCTGAGCCACATGGACGGCACCGTCTCCTCCCGGCTGGTCCGCTGCTATGAGGACCTGGCGCGCGGCGAAGTGGGCATGATCATCGTGGAATACGCCTACGTGGACCGCAAGTGCAGCAAGTCCGCCTCCAACCAGCTGGGCATCTGTGATGATGAATACATCGTGGGCCTGGGCTGGCTGGCCGATACCATCAAGAACCTCGACTGCGTGCCCTGCATCCAGATCGAGCACTGCGGACGCCAGCGCTTTCTGGGCCCGCCGATGAAATCCGCCTCTTCCAATCCCTGGCCGCTGATGTATGAGCGCTACGGCAAGGCCGCCATCCCGGAAGAGCTGACCATCGAGGAGATCGACCAGCTGGTGGAGGATTTCGGCAAGGCCGCATGGCGTGCAAAGACCGCCGGCTTCCAGGTGGTGGAGATCCACGGCGCGCACGGCTACCTCATCACCAACTTCCTCTCGCCCTTCACCAACCAGCGGCGCGACTGGTACGGCGGCAGCCGGGAGAACCGCTTCCGCTTCCTGGAGCAGGTTTTCAAGCGCTGCAAGGAGTACGTGGGCGAGGACTTCCCCATCATCGTGCGCCTGAGCGGCACGGATTACGAGCCGGGCGGCATGACCATCGAGGATACCATCTATTATGCCAAGCGCCTGGAGGAGCTGGGCTGCGCGGCCATTGACGTCAGCGGCGGCGACCACCACCAGATGATCCACCAGGTCACGCCCATGCAGCTCTCGCGCGGCCACAACGTCTGGGCGGCCGAGGCCATCAAAAAGGAAGTCGGCATCCCGGTGTTCGCCACCGGCTCCATCACCCAGCCGGATTATGCCGAGGAGATCCTCGCCAGCGGCAAGGCGGATTTCATCAGCATGGGCCGGCCCCTGCTGGCGGACCCCTACTGGGCCAAGAAGGCCATGGAAGGCCATGCCGAGGATATCTCCCCCTGCATCCGCTGCAACGAAGGCTGTCTGGACCGCGGCAATCACCTGGGCAAGTCCATCAACTGCACCATGAACCCCACGCTGGGCTTTGAGGACGCGCTGGCCATCCGGCCGGCTGAAACGCCCAAAAAAGTCGCCGTGGTGGGCGGCGGTCCCGCCGGTCTGAAGGCCGCCGATACCGCCGCGCTGCGCGGGCATGAGGTGACCCTGTTTGAAAAGCGGGCGCTGGGCGGATACCTGCATGAGGCTTCCTATCCCGAATTCAAGGCCGATATCCGGGACGCGCTCAAATACCTGGTCACGCAGGTGAACAAGCACGGCGTGAAGGTCGTGGAAAAAGAAGCCGCCCTGGAGGACCTGAAGGGCTTTGACGCGGTGATTGTGGCTGCGGGAACCACGCCTGCCGGCCTGCGCGTTCCCGGCGCCGACCGCCCGGAGGTCAGCATCGCGGTGGATGCGCTTCGGCCCGACGGCATCCGTCCCACGGGTGAGATCGTGGTCATCGGCGGCGGCCTGATCGGCGTGGAAACCGCCATCCAGTTCAGCCGGACGGAAGGGAATCACGTGACCATCATCGAAATGCTGCCCCGGATCATGAACGGCTGTAGCGACTGCGACCACATCGTCTATACCGACTGGATCAGGGAAAAGAACATCAGGGTCTGCACCTGCGCGCGCGTGACGGAGATCGGCGAGGAAGGCGTGACGTTCGAAGCCGGCGGACGGCGGCAGACCGTGCCCGCGGACCATGTGTTCCTGGCCACCGGCATGAAGCCCTGCGGCGGGTTGTATGAGCAGCTTTGCGCAGAGGGCGTGAAGGCATACATCGTGGGCGACTGCCAGACGCCCGGCAAGATCTACGACGCCATCCACAGCGGCTACAAGGCCGGCCTCAAGGTATAACCGAAAAGCGGGGGAGGGGAAAATGCCCCTCCCCTGCCTGTACGCCGTGCATGGAAAGAACGCAAACAAAGGCGGTACGCTCCGGCGGCGCCGCAAAAGCGGCCCTCCCTTCAAAGGGGGCCGCTTTCGCCTGCTTTCAGACGCCGGATGACATAGGTGGCTGCCATCAGATAGCCGATGATGGGGGATGCGCCGCTGCCGATGACCGGCACCGGAAAGTCGCCGGTGCATGCGGCTGCCAGCAGCGCGGCATAGAACAGGAGATTTGCCGCGGAGACAAGGCGCGAGGATGTCCGGCACAGACCGGCCGCAAACGGACAAAACAGTATCATAAGGGAAAGCAGGCTCGCAATCTGCCAGCCCGACGCCTGCGCCAGTTCGAGAATCCCCTCCACCTGCAAAACCGGCGCAGGGGATTCCGGCCGCAGCCACGAGACCGCCGCAAGCATGAGCAGGACAAACAGCACGGTTCCATAGAGCACGCTGTTTTTCCGGTCATGCCACAGCATGGGCACCATGGCCATGACCAGCGCGCCGCTCATGGAAGCGTCCGGCTGCAAAAACAGCGCCACGCCGGTCAGCAGGGCGCAGACATAGGCGGCGTGGGGCTTTCCGGCCATGAAAAGAATATCCATGCCGGTCAGCGCAAGGGGCATGAAAAGAAACGCCGCATGGAGGGCGAACGGGCCTACCTGAATCCACCGGTGGATTCCGTCCGTCCCTGAATCCAGAAAGGTACAGCCGAGCGCGGCCAGGCATGCGAGCATGGCGCATAGCCATGCCGGGCCTTTGGTTTTGCGGGGCGCGCGACGGACAAGTACACACCGAAACCCGCGCCCGGAATGAGCAATGCCGCGAGGTTTTGCAGATAGGCGGAGGTGGACACCCCATGAAGGCGCATCACAAGGCTCCCGATGAGCACGGCGGGCAGGGCCGACAAAACGGGGACGGCGCTCCACAAGATCCGCTTTTTCATATTGATCCACGCCCTTTCCTGACTTGTAATCCAGAAAGCCCTGACACAGAAAAATCCGTCCCTTTTGATTGAGACGGATGCTGGTGCTGAAAGCGGGACTCGAACCCGCACGCCCATAGGACAGGAGATTTTAAGTCTCCGGCGTCTGCCATTCCGCCATTTCAGCAACTACGTATCCTATTATCCTGCAAAACCGGCATGAAGTCAAGCGCGAATCGGAGGCGTCTCCTCCAGCGAAACCGCCACCGGCGATACGCCCATCAGCGGCAGCACCCGCTCCCAAAACACCTGCTGCGAAAAAATCACGGTCGCCGCGTTGTCGCAGGGATGAAAGGCGATGTGCGGCGTATCGCGTATGCCCGGCTCATAGCACAGGGTGATTTCATGGGCCTTGTCAAACCACAGGCCCAAGGGGCTCACGCTCCCGCTGGTCAGATGCAGCCGGCCCTCCAGCGCGTCCTCCGGGGCGAAGCTCAGCCGGGACACGCCCAGCGCCTTGCTCACCACCGCCGTGCGAAACGGCGTGTGCGGCCTGAGCAGCATCAGGTAAAACTGCGTTTTTTGCCGGTTGCAAAGCAAAATGTTCTTGCACATGGTCACATCCGGCCCCAGAAAGGGCATGCGCAGGCAGTCGTCAATGGTAAAGGCGCGCTCATGCTCGTGAAGC
>USFL01000161.1 GCA_900553905.1 uncultured Eubacteriales bacterium
GCACGCCGATGGTACTTGGCTGGAGACGGCCCGGGAGAGTAGGTCGCTGCCGCATCCCTCTTCCCCGCCTGCTGTTGCAGGCGGGGCTTTTTTGTTTGAGGGCACCTTTACTCCGCCGCGCTCTCCAGCTGCATCATCCGCGCCATAGCGGCGTAGCGGGCAATGAAGCGATCCAGGTCGATAGCTCCCTCCGCATACTGGTTGAGCAGGCCGATCATCTCCCGTGAATCTGCCGCGAAGAAATTGAGCCGCGTCTCGGTACGGATGCGCAGATAAGGGGTCAGCGCCTTGTACTTTTCGATCATTTCGGCGGTTGTGGCGTAGCGATGCTTCTCCAGATTCGCAAGGCCCAACCGCACGGCCTCCAGCCGGCTATTCAGCGCTATGGCTTCTTCGGGCCCTGCGTGCGCCAGCGCGTCTTGGATGCCCGCTTCCTCTTCCAGCAAAAGCGCCTTATCCGGATGGTAGTGTTCCTGCTCGATGGGGGCCGCTTCGGCAGGGATGTATTGAATGCGCTCGTACTGGGTCAGGTTTTGCGCGTAGGTTTCGAGATAGGCAAGCGCCAATTCGCGGTTCGGCGAGGCTGGATTGATCACAAAAACCGTCACATTTGCCTCAATGACCGGCGCAGCGTCCATGGTGACGGTCAGGGGCAAAAAAGCGGTGGCGATTTCGGGGCTGTCCTGTGGCAGCAGCGTAGCGCCGGGATAAGACAAAAGGCAGGTCTGCGCCTCCTGTTCCAGATAAAATCCCGATGCAGGCAGAGGCGCCGCCTCCGCGGCGATGCGTTCCATGGCGGGCAGGGCTTCCTCATATTTTTCCAGCAGGGTCCGAAACGCGGGTGTGTCGATTTGAACTTCGCCGTCATCCGTGGAAAACTCCGCAAGATATGTTTCCAGGACCAGCTGAAGCATCTCTCTTTTGAAGACCAGAGCATCCTCAGCGCTGGTGAGAGAAAAGCGCCAGCCGTCCGAGAGAAGATCCTCCCGCCGGGAGAAGGCGATGCAGGCATCCAGCAACTCCTGTGCAGTGGTGGGCAGGGGCCCGAGGTTTGCCGCCTGCCATGCATCCAGATAGACTTCAAAGAGGACAGGCGCGTCGATAGCGCCGGTGGGAATGGCTGTCAGCGCGCCGTCGGGGGTGTGGAGCGCGTCGGAGAGGAACGGAGCGTAGGAGGAAGCTGCCTCCATGAGGATCTCACTTTGCGACAGGTCCATCGCATATCCCTTGGAAATCACCGCGCGATACTGCGGGGATGCCGCACTGAAAAGATAGATGTCCGCGGCATGAGCGCCCGTAATCAGCTCGGCGGCATAATCGGTGCCCGGCGGATCATTGCGGGAACGAAGGGTCACCAGCGGATAGGCCTGCGCAAAGGCGGGATTGTCCTGTGGGGAAATGCTCCAGCCACCGGCAAAGGTCAGCACGGAGAATGCCATGCCATCCGGGTCCGTCATAACCGCCGCGATACCCCCGTCCGCGCGAAGCGACAGGTAGCGCTGCCCTGCGAGGCAGGCGAAGCCGCCCGGCGTGCCCATGCTGATCTTCGCCACCGGAAGGGGATCGGCGTTCTGTCCGCGGCAGAGGTAGACGGTTCCGGCCGCCTCCAGGCATACCTGCCCGGCTTCGGGCACAAAGGCGACGGACTCGGGCCGAAGGGAGGCAGGCGAGGCAAACAAGACGGTAGCGCCGCTTGAGGCATTATAGCGGATGATTTCGCAGCCGGATGACGCATCGCGGATATCGTAGGAGACCATCATCACCGAACCGTCTCCGCAGGCGGCAATGGCCTGTATGTTCTGATGTTCAAGCGCCTCCCACCGACCGTCGTCAAGGCACAGGGCGAGCAAATCCGTTTTCAGAGGGACGTCGCTTTCCACCAGCAGGTAGAGCCAGCCGCCCGAAACGGCACAGCCGCGCAACGGCCGAAGCGCGCCTGCCGTGTCCAGCAAAGCCGGGGAATCCAGCGTGCGGACCCCGTCGGGAACGGCGTTGCCGGATTCGGGAAAGGTTAGCCGGGTCAGCGTGCGCCCGTTGAAGTTGAGCGCGTAAAGCTCGTCCGCATCGCCCGCGAGCTGGCCGTCGACGCCCTGCGCGACCCGCGTGGCGCAGCTGTCCCCATCCCAGCGGTAAAGGCATTGCGCGACGGTGAAATACAGGGCTTCTCCTGCGCGCGCGAAACCGTCCGCGGCGGAGAGCAGGGCGGGAAGGTCCGCCTCCGCAACAGACGACGCAGAGGCAGGGAGCGCGCATAAAGCGGCGGTGAACACTGTTGTCAGGAGGAACAGCAACCCTTTTGTCATGCGTTTCATGATTCGGTTTCGCCTCTTTTTGCGTCCTGCGCCGCCGGGCGGCGGCTGTATGCGTGAAAGACTGCGTGATATGTCATGAGATACGACAAGCATGTCTTGCTTTCCTGTCTGGACGTTCAAAAGCGCGTCGGGGGCGGGTTGGTATGGCTTGCTCTGATGCCGGCGCTGTGTTATGATAAGGCAAACGCAAATCGGTAAGGAGGGAATGGCAATGAGGATCGGCTTTATCGGCATCGGCGTGATGGGTGAAAGCATGGCGCGGCACCTCATGGAAAAGGGGCACGCGCTGACGGTATACAATCGCACCAAGAGCAAAGCGGAGCGGCTGCTTGCGGAAGGGGCGGCCTGGGCCGAGAGTGCGGGCGCGTGTGCAAAGGACCAGGATGCGGTGATCACCATCGTGGGATTTCCCAAGGATGTGGAGGAGGTCTATCTGGCAGAGGGTGGCATTCTGGACAGCGCCAAACCTGGCGCATGCCTGATTGACATGACCACCACCAGCCCTGCGCTGTGGCAGCGCATCGCGGCCGAGGCGAAGCAGCGGGGTCTCAGACCGCTGGACGCGCCCGTGAGCGGCGGCGACAGCGGCGCGCGCAACGCCACCCTGAGCATCATGGTGGGCGGGGACAAGGCGGACTTTGAGGCTTGCCTTCCGCTGTTTGAGGCCATGGGCAAGAGCGTGACGCTCACCGGCGGACCGGGCTGCGGCCAGCATACCAAGATGGCCAACCAGATCGCCATCGCGGGATGCGTGGCGGGCGTGGCCGAGGCCATCCGCTATGGCGAGGCCGGCGGGCTGAACATTTCCAACATGCTGGACTGCATCTCGGCGGGCGCGGCCGGAAGCTGGCAGATGAGCAACAACGGCCGCAAAATGGAGCAGGAGGACTGGGCTCCCGGCTTCTATATCAAGCATTTCATCAAGGACATGCGCATCGCTGTGGAGGAGGCGGACCAGCGCGGCGCGGAGCTGCCGGTGCTCAAGCAGGTGCTGGGCATCTACGAGCGCATGCAGGAGCAGGGACAGGGCGACCTGGGCACCCAGGCCATCATCAAGGCGTACCGGTAAATGCCGGACAAAAAGCGCGGTATCCCGAAGCATTTCGGATACCGCGCTTTTTTGATGGGATTGAAGAAGGAAAGACCGTCAAAAATGCCCGACGGGCTCCGCTCCATAGGGCCGGAGCCGGAAGAGGAAGGGCGGATAGTGAAGCGTTGCGATGATGCTCTCGCCCGTTTGCAGGGCGGTGAGGTCCTCGTCGCTGATGACGTGCTCGTCCATCACCTGTTCCACCATGCCTCGCTGCACGGTGGAGCGGTAGCTTTCCACCGCGCGGTGCCGGCCGTAGAGGCTCTTGACATAGGCGCGGCTTTCGCGGTCCCAGAGCCGGAAGGCCACGGTGGCGCCGATCTGCCCCAGCATGGGACCCGCCGCGGCCTGATAGCGCGCCTTGATGGCGCCCACGCCGGTTTCAGCCATCAGGATGCGCAGGCCCCTGGCGCGCCCCAGGGAAAGCGCGTCCTCCAGATGCGGCAGGCGGCCCAGCACGCAGGGCCCGTCCAGCAGGAGGGTTACGGTCCCGTCGCGCTCCACGCGGCTGAGGGCCTCGGTCAGGCACAGATCCACCAGCGCGGTAAAGACCTGACGTGTCAGCGGGCCGCGCGCCGGGTCATAGCAGATGAACAGAATGCGGCCGCCGCGCGTACGCAGCAGCTTGCGCACGCCCAGCGTGCCCCGGCTGCCGAAGCGCCCGGCCAGCAGCTCGCGTGCGGCTTGCTGCAGATGGGCTACTACGCCCTGCGCGCGCTCGCCGTCGCCCAGATAGCTGGCAAAGGCGCGAAACTCCGGCGCGGCGTCGAGAATCTGGCACATGCTTTCCATGTCGAAGCCGTCGATCAGCTCGCGCAGCGCCTGGCAGGTACACAGCTCGCTGTCGCCCCGGCGCTTGAGATAGACCGCCAAAGCCATGATCAGGTCGCGCGCGGCGGTGGGATAGAAGGGGTGCGCGGCGCTCTGGATGCGGTCCTCAAACAGCAGGCCGAACAACGCGGACGCGTCCTCGATCAGACGGCTGTCGTCGGTGAGCTCCTCAAACAGGTTCCAGCATTCCGGACCGTCGGGACCTGTGGCGCGCTTGTCGTCGGCAAAGACCACGTCGCCCTTTTGGTACAGGGCGTTATAATACTCGCCCGTGGGGTCCAGGATGACCAGGGCGTCGTTTTCGGTCAGGTTGGCGCGAAGCCCGCGGGCCAGATGCAGCAGCATGTTCGTCTTGCCGGTGGCGGGGCTGCCCAGAATCAGCATATGCCGGTCGATCAGGCTGGCGCCTACGGGCAGGTAGA
>USFL01000162.1 GCA_900553905.1 uncultured Eubacteriales bacterium
GCGGGCATTCGGTGTTGAACAGGTGGCCGTGCGTCACAAAGGCGCAATGCCCGCCCTCCAGCGGCAGGAGCGCATAGTCGGCCATGATGGGAAACGCCAGCACCATCTGGTCCACCTCGGCGTCGCAGTTGCCGCGCACGCACAGGGGCGTGATGGGGCTTTCGTTCAAAAGCCGGATGACTTCCTTGGGCTCATAGCGGTCCGGCAGGTCGTTGCGGGGACCGTGATACAGCAGGTCGCCCAGCAGGAAAAAGCGGTCCGCCCGCTCGGCCTCCAGGCGCTCAAGCACCTTCTGCGCCGCCGAGGCGCTGCCGTGCAGGTCCGATGCAAAGAGAATCCTCATGCTCAATCCATCCCTTTCAGTTCCAAAATGACGGGGCAATGGTCGCTGCCCATCACCTGGTCGTCGATATCCGCCGCCGTCACGTTGGGCGCAATGCGCTCGCTCACCAGGAAATAGTCGATGCGCCACCCGATGTTCCTTTCGCGGCTGCGCTGCATATAGCTCCACCAGCTGTAGCGGTCCCGCTCGTCGGGATGCAGCAGGCGGAAGGTATCCACAAAGCCGCGGCCCAGCAGCGCCGTCATCTTCTCCCGCTCCTGCGGGGTGAAGCCCGCGTTCTGGGTGTTGGTTTTTGGGTTTTTCAGGTCGATTTCCCTGTGCGCCACGTTCATGTCGCCGCAGACCACCACGGGCTTTTGCCTGTCCAAAGCGCACAGATAGTCCGCGAAGGCGTCCTCCCAGGTCATGCGGTAGTCAAGCCGCGTCAACCCTCGCTGGCTGTTGGGCGTGTAGACCGTCACCAGAAAGAAGCGCTCAAACTCCAACGCGATGACGCGCCCCTCATGGTCGTGCTCCTCTATGCCGATGCCCATGCGCACGCTCAGCGGCTTCTTTTTGGTAAAGATGGCGGTGCCGGAATAGCCCTTCTTCTCGGCGCTGTTCCAGTACTGCTCAAAGCCCTCGGGCGAAAAGTCCGCCTGGCCGGGCTGCATCTTGGTTTCCTGCAGGCAGAACGCATCCGCACCGCAGGCGGCGAAATAGTCCGAAAAACCCTTCGTCAGGCAGGCCCTGAGGCCGTTGACGTTCCATGAGATCAGACGCATGGGCGGCATCCTCCTTTGCATAAAGCGCGGCGCAGCGGCTGCGCGCACGCGGTTATTGTACCATAACCGCCCGTGCCCGCGCAACGCCGCCGCGCCTTCTTTTCCTTCCCCGCCCCGCATCCGCGGATGGCTGAAGCTTATGCGCCACGGGACGCGCCCTGTTTGTTCCCGCTGTAATAGGCGCTCAGGATGCGCCCGTTCAGCCGCGGAGGCAGCAGCGCATGCAGCCACACCGCCAGATGCTGGTCCGGCTTGGCCACGCGCAGCCGGAAGCGCATATGCCTGCGCTCCACGTTCCGCACCAGCTTTTCGCCCAGCCGGTCCGGCGAAAGCCCGCCCGCCTCGTCACGGCGGATGACCGCCACGGCCGCCTCATAGGCCCTGTGATAGGGCGATTCCCCGTCCTCCTCGCGGGCGTTCAGCCGCGTGCGCTGGCTGCCGCCACGGTGATCCCCCGGCTCCACCAGGCATACCTGTACGCCCCAGGGGGCAGTTTCCATGGCCAGGCATTCCGCGTACCCTTCCAGCGCATGTTTGCTGGCCGTATAGGCGCTCTGAAACGGAATGCCGAGCAGCCCGTTGATGGAGGAAAACAGCACGATGCGCCCGCCGCCCTGCGCCCGCATATGCGGCAGGGCCAGCCGCACCATGCGTGCCGCGCCGGTGAAGTTGGTGTCCAGCACGCGGCTGTATTCGTCCGCACCCGTCTTTTCACACGAGCCCAGCACCAGCACCGCCGCGCCGCACACCAGCGCATCCACGCGGGGGCTGATTTCCAGCGCCCTCTCGGCAAAGCGCGCGCAGCTTTCCTCATCCGTCACGTCCAGCCGGAGCCGGGCCCAGTGCTCCGCCTCTTCGTGCGCTGCCGGCGCGTCCGCAAAGGAGCGTGCGCCGGCCACGACCAGCCAGCCCCGCCCGGCGAACGCCTTGGCCGTGGCCAATCCCAGCCCGCTGGATGCTCCCGTAATCCAAACCGTTTTGATGGCTGTCCCTCCTCTTTTCAACCTTTTCCGTGCGCCGCAGATGATGGCGGCATGATGCGCTTCGCCGTCAATCTGCGTCCGCCATCAGCTGCTTCACACGAAGGCTGGCCGCATACACGGCGTTTTTGCGCTCGCCCCGCGCGGTCAGCTCCTCCATGCTCTCGCGCAGGCTCAGCCCCCGCGCCAGCCCGTCGAACAGCCGCGCCTCCAGCGAAAGCTCGCTTGGGGCCGCCTCCGGCGCGGGGATGTCCTCCCCGGCCCATTCAAACACCAGGCAGTATTCGCCCTTTTCGGCCTTGGGGTTCTGCTCAACGGCTTCCAGCACCTGCGCGACCGGGCCGCGCAGAGTTTTTTCGTACTTCTTGGTCAGATCGCAGCTGGCGCTGACCATGGTGTGAGGCAGCGTCTCCCCCACCGTGGCCAGCAGCTCGCGCACGCGGTGAGGCGATTCGTGCACCACCGCGAGGCGCGACCTGCGCGCCATGTCCAGCAGCTTTTCCTTTAACTCGCCCTTCTGCCGGGGCAGAAAGCCGAAAAACGTAAATTCACTGATTTCATAGCCGCTCACGCTCAAGGCCGCTGCCATCGCCGTCGGGCCCGGCACGGCCACCGTCTCGATACCGCTTTCCACCGCCGCGCGCACCAGCGCGCTGCCGGGGTCCGAGATGCAGGGTGTGCCCGCGTCGGTGGTCACGGCCACATCGATGTCCTCCTCCAGCATGCGCCGGACAATCTGCGCGGCCTTGCCGCGCTCGTTGTGCTCGTGGCAGCTGGTCAGCGGCGTGTGGATGTCAAAGGCGCTAAGCAGCTTCTGGGTCACGCGCGTGTCCTCGGCTGCAATCAGCGATACGCTTTTGAGCGTTTCGATGGCGCGCGGCGTCATATCGCCCAGGTTTCCGATGGGAGTTGCGACCACATACAAAGTCGGCATGGCTTACCTCTTTTCAAACACGCGCAGCTTGGCGCTGCGCGCACGGGGATTGCTTGCGACCTCCTGCGCCGAGGGCTTGACCGCGCCGCCCGCCAGCACGCGCCCCAGCGGCTTTTTGCCGCAGGTGCACACGGGCGCCCTGGGCGGACATGTGCAGGGGTTTTGCAGCTGGCGAAACGTCTGCTTGACGATGCGGTCCTCCAGCGAATGGAAGGTGATGACCAGCAGCCGCCCGCCGGGGGCCAGCAGGTCCACAAAGTCGCAAAGCGCCTGCCGAAGCGGGTCCAGCTCGTCGTTGAGCGCGATGCGCACGGCCTGGAACGTGCGGCGGGCAGGGTGCCCGTCGTCCTTGCGGCGCACGGCTTTGGGGATGGCGGCGTCCACCACCGCGACCAGGTCGCCCGTGGTCAGGATGGGCGCTTTCGCCCGCCGCTCCACAAAGATCTGCGCAATGCGCGCGGCCCACTTTTCCTCGCCATACTCGGCGAGGATGCGGCGAAACGCCTCCTGCGAAATGCCGGCCAGGTACTCCGCGGCCGTAGGCCCCTGGGAAGGGTCCATGCGCATATCCAGCGGCGCGTCCTCGTGGTAGCTGAAGCCGCGCGCAGCCTCGTCCAGCTGATGGCTGCTCACCCCCAGGTCCACCAGCGCGCCGGTGAGCGGCGGCGCGCCCACCGCGCCGAGCAGCGCCTTTGCGTCGTGAAAGTTGCCATGAATCGCCCGAAAGCCGGGATAAGCCCCGAGGCGCGCCGAAGCGGCGGCAATGGCCTCGCCGTCGCGGTCGATACCGTACAGCCGCGCCGTGCCGCCCGAAAGGCGCAGAATGCCCTCGCTGTGGCCGCCGCCGCCCAGCGTGCCGTCCAAATAGACGCCGTCGGGCCGGGGCGTCATCCATTGCATGACCTCGTCAAAGAGGACCGGCACATGATGAAACGCGTTATCCATGCATCCTCCGTAAAAGCGGGCCGGTTTCCCGGCCCGCCGTCCGTTCTTATGCCTGCTTCAGGTCCTCGATGCGCGCCTTGAGGGCTTCGAGCATGCTTTCCGTGGTTTTCAGCTTCTCGCGCTCCTGCTCCACCAGCTGGGCCGGGGCCTTCGACAGGAAGCCCGGATTGTTCAGCTTGCCCTGCGCACGGGCGATTTCGCCCTCCAGGTTCTTGCGTTCCTTTTCCAGGCGCGCAAGCTCCTTCTGCAAATCCACCAGATCGCCCAGCGGGATGCGGATCTCGCCCGCGGCGCACACGGCGCTGACCACCTTTTCGCCCGCCAGCGCGTCCTTGCCGCCGACGGCTGCGTCGCTGGCGTACGCCAGGCGCTGCAGGTACGGCTCGGCCAGGGCGAGGGTGCTCTCCCAGCCCGCCTCGGGAATCAGCGTCACGTGCGTGCGCTTTCCGGCCTGCACGTTCATCTCGGCGCGCAGGTTGCGGATGGCGCGGATGATCTCCATCAGGCCCTCCATCTGGCGCTCCTCGGTCTCAAAGGCGTATTCCGCCCTGACCTCGGGCCAGTGCGCCAGAATCAGCATGCCGTCATGGGCGGGCAGGTGCTGGTAGACCTCCTCGGTGAGGAAGGGCATGAAGGGATGCAGGAGCTTGAGAAGCCCCTCCAGCACGTAGAGCAGCACGC
>USFL01000163.1 GCA_900553905.1 uncultured Eubacteriales bacterium
AGGAAGAACAGCGCGGCCGCATAGCTGAACTGCCCCAGCCGGAAGGGCTCATAGCGGTCGTAGAGGCTCAGGAAGTTGAGAGCGTCCGCCAGCCAGTCCACGGTAAGGCTGGTCGCCAGCAAATCGGCTATCCACAGCACGAAGTTGGCCCCGAAGGCCGCCAGCGCGCCGGTCATCTGGTTTTTGGCAAAACAGGTCACAAACAGGTCCAGCGCCAGAAAGGACAGGCTTTGCAGGAGAAACCCCGTATACCCCACGAACCATTCGCCCGCATACACCGTGCCACCCAGCGCGATGACCAGCGTATACACGTTGGTCAAAAGCACCGTAATCAGCATCACGCAGGCGGCGGCCAGGTACTTGGCCAGCACCACGCTGCCCAGGCCCGCCGGGCTGGTGAAGATCAGCTGATCGGTGCGCTTCTGCCGGTCCTCGCAGATCAGGCGCATGGTTAGCAGCGGCGAAAGCAGCATCACCAGCAGCGTCAGCTGCGACAGAAAGGTCAACAGGTCGCCGGAGAGGTTCTGCAGGTTATAAAGGTAGAAAATCAGGCCGGAGAGCGTGAGAAACACACCCATGAACACATAGCCCACCGGCGTGCGGAAGTAGGCCAGGAAGTCGCGCTTGAAGATGGTGGCCACGGAAAGGCTCCTTTCCTATTGCGAAATCACGTTCAAAAATACCTGCTCCAGGCTGTCGCCCACGCGGGAAAGGTGCAGAATGGGGATATTCATTCCGCTGAGCAGCGCAAACAGCCGCCGCTCCGGCTCCGGCTCGCGGTGAAACTGGAGCTGTACGCTCGTGCGGCCGGGCTGCGGCGCGGGCTGCACCGTCGCGCGGCGCACGCCCTCCAGCTGCTTAAGCCGGCCCAAAATGGCCGCCTCAGGCGCGTCCACGGTCAGCAGCACCGTCACGTCCTCCGGCGCGCTGAGCTGGGCCAAAGCGGCGTCCAGTTTGACCTGTCCCTGGTCCAGGATCACCACATGGTCGCACAGCTGCTGCACCTCGCTCAAAATGTGCGAGGAAAACAGGATGGTGTGATTCTTGCCCAGCGTGTGAATCAGCGCGCGGATCTCGGTGATCTGCCGCGGATCCAGCCCCACGGTGGGCTCGTCCAGCACCAGCACGTCCGGGTCCCCGCACAGGGCCTGCGCCATGCCCGCGCGCTGGCGAAAGCCCTTGCTCAAATGCCCCAGCAGGCGCCCCCGCATGGAAGTCAGCCCCGTCAGTTCCATCACCTCGTCCACGTGGGCCGGGATGGCCTTGGCCGCAACCCCCTTGAGCGCGGCCACAAAGCGCAGGTATTCCCGGACGGTCATCTCGTCGTACAGGGGCGGCTGCTCGGGCAGGTAGCCCAGGCGGCGCTTGGCCTCGGCGGGTTCCATCAGCGGGTCGTGCCCGTCCAGGAGCGCCCGGCCGGAGGTGGGGGCCAGGTAGCCGGTCAGAATGTTGATCAGCGTGGTTTTGCCCGCGCCGTTCTGCCCCAGCAGGCCAAGAATGCCGCTGCCCTCCATGCGCAGGCTCACATCCTCCAGCGCCCGCACGCTTCCGTAGCGCTTGGATACGTTTTCGATCTCAATCAAGGGCGCATGCCCTCCCGTCTGCTTGATCGGCGGAAAACCGCCTCACCCTATCATACCATGCGCCGGGCACGTGGGTGTGAATGAATTGTAAATTTGAGGCGATACCAAAAATTCGTTGACAAGGCGCGCGGAGCGTGCTATACTACTTGCCGTAAGCAGAAGCCGCCCGCTTCTCACCGCGCGAACATCTTGCGCTGGTCATGGCACGTAAGTCCATGATGGGGTCGTGATACGGCGGGCTGGCATGCCCGGCGTTTTTTTGTGCGGAACACGGGAGACGCCACCGTTCAACTTTTGGAGGTGTATGGATATCAACGAGCCGATGATCAACGAAGAAATCCGCGACAGAGAGGTGCGCGTGGTCGCCACTGACGGCACGCAGCTGGGCGTGATGTCCACGCAGGCGGCGTTGCAGCTGGCCGAGCAGCAGAACCTTGACCTGGTCAAGATTGTGCCTGGCGCCCAGCCGCCCGTGTGCAAGCTGATGGACTACGACAAGCACCGCTACGAGCAGTCCAAGCGCGAACGCGAGCTGCGCAAGAACCAGCGCATCGTCACCCTCAAGGAAGTGCAGCTGTCTGCCACCATCGAGGAAAACGACGTTCAGACCAAGTTCAAAAACGCCGTGAAATTCCTGCAGGATGGCGACAAGGTGAAGGTGAGCATCCGCTTCAGGGGCCGCCAGATCGCGCACGCGGACATCGGCCTGAAGATCATGCAGGATTTTGCCGCCCGCATCGAGGAGTACGGCACCGTCGAGCGCCGCCCCATGCTGGAGGGCCGCCACATGATCATGATCCTTGCGCCAAAGGCCGAAAAGAAGAGCTTTGCTGAAAAGAGCCAGCAGCGCAAGGAAAAGCACGCCGCCACGCAGGCGGCCAAGGCGAGCGAGGCTGAAAAGCGCGAGCTCAAGCCCCAGCCCAAGAAAAAGGTCAAGCGCGAAAGCGAAAACATGATTTGACCTGACAAACGGCCATCCCGCGCCCGCGGGCACACATTTCCCCCGCGGGCGGGTACGGATAGCACACGGAAGGAGGACAACCCCTATGCCCAAGCAGAAATCCCATCGTGGCGCAGCCAAGCGTTTTTCCTTCACGAAGAACGGCAAAGTGACGCATAAGCAGATGAACGCCAACCATCAGGTGCATTTGAAGACCACCAAGCGCACCCGCCACCTGCGCGCGGACGGCGTTGTGGACAATGCGGCCGAGGCGCGCACCATTCGCAAGCTGCTGCCCTACAAATAAGCTTTGCTAACGATTCAAGGAGGATAAAAAAATGGCACGTATTAAAGGAGCTGTAAACGCCCACAAGAAGCGCCGCAAGATGCTCAAGCTGGCCAAGGGTTACTATGGCGCCAAGTCCAAGCAGTACCGCGCCGCCAGCGAGCAGGTGCGCCGCAGCCTGCGCTACGCCTACGAAGGCCGCAAGATGCGCAAGCGCGATTTCCGTCGCCTGTGGATCACCCGCATCAACGCTGCCGCCCGCATGAACGGCATCAGCTATTCCGTGCTGATGAACGGCCTCAAGCAGCGCAATATCGCCATCAATCGCAAGATGCTGGCCGATATCGCCGTCAACGACCCCGCCGCTTTCACCAAGCTGGTGGAGACTGTGAAGGGCTGAGCTTCGCGCGCTTTTACGCCCCCTCGATTTGCCGCATGGCGCGAGGGGGTTTTTGCATACCTCTTGGAAAGGAGGGAGCCGAATGCCCGCCATCGCCACACCCGGCATCGTGCTGCGCTTTGCCAACTACCGCGACCACGACCGCATGCTGACGCTGCTCAGCCCCCGGCTGGGCCGGGTAGACCTGCTCTCGCGGGGCTGCCGTCGGCCCAAGAGCCCGCTGATGCCCGCCAGCGAGTTGTTTGTAAGCGGGGAGTTCGTGCTGTTTCAGAAAAACGAGCGCGCGGTGCTGACCTCCTGCGCGCTGGAGGATACCTTTTATCCGCTCCGGCTGGATCCCTACCGCCTGACCTGCGCCAGCTACATGGCCGGGCTGTGCGCAGCGGCGGTTCAGCCCGGCCAGGCCGCCGAGGACCTGTACGCCCTGTTGCTCAAGGGACTCTACTACCTGGCCTATGATAGCGATGCGGACGCGCTGGAAACCACCACGGCATTCATGCTGCTTTTTGCCGATGCGACGGGCTACCGCCCGCGTTTGAGCCGCTGCGCGCACTGCCGCACGCCGCTGGATGTGAGCGAGGGCGGGCGCATGGACATCGCCGCGGGCGGACTGTGCTGTCCGTCCTGCGCTTCCCGCGCCACGTTTCCCGTCACGCGCGAGCAGATCGCCTGGATGAGCCAGACCATCCGCCAGGGCCTCATGCCGCAGAAAAATACCGGCGCGGGCATGCTCTTTGACATGCTGCGCCGGTATGTGGAAAGCCGTCTGGAGACGCCCATCAAGGCGGGCCGCCTGTTACCATGAGCGGGCCTGGAGCGTGCCGTCGTAATACGGCGCGCGGGCCAGGCGCGCCTTGTAGGCGTTGGTAATGGTGTAGCGGTAGGCGTATTCCACCTGCCCGTTGAGCAGGCGGATGCGCTGGCGGGTCAGGTGGTAGCGCTGCGAATCCCGGATCTTGGGCAGGCATTCCTCCAGCACTGTTCGCAGGGCCTCCTGCTGCTCGGGCGTGAGGTAGCGGTAGCCGTTGGGACGCATCAGAAAGGCGGATTCACCACCGGCAGAGTGGAGATAGCGCATCACCACGCCGGTCTTGTCCACGATCACCTGCTCCAGCTGGCGCTTGCGACAGGCCTGCAGCAGGGGAAGCATATCCTCAAAGAGCTGCGAGGCGTACAGCTTCTGTACGCGCAGCAGGAGCCGCTGTTGCTGCCGCCTGTCCCGAACCATAAGCGCGATGGCGGATCCGACCAGCATCGCTACCGCCAGCGCCGGCAAAGCCGTCTGCATGCAGCGTCACCCCAATTTCAAAACATTTTCAACATTATACCACAATTTGTACGCCTTTCGCAAGACGGTACGCAGGAAAAGCACAGGATGAAAAAGCTCTTTTCCAAGTTGTACATTTTGTGGTATACTGTATTTA
>USFL01000164.1 GCA_900553905.1 uncultured Eubacteriales bacterium
CGCCAGCTCCTGCTGGGAGATCAGCGGGTCCTCACGGATCCATGCCAGAATTTCCTGCTCACGTCTGGTCATGTGGCACCTCGTTAATTAAGCATGTATTGAATATACCCAACAGATGCTTATTTGTCAATGCAAAACCAGCGCTGTTGAAAGCCTGTTTCACTGCGCTTTCAAGGCACTGGAACAAATAGCTGAAAACACTTTCATTTCTGGTGCAGGCGTTCCTTTGCCAGATGGGTCGCCAGAAATGCCCACAGTTCCTGGGGCGTCGCGTCGGCCTGGCCGTCGGGCAGGAGAAAGGCGCGCGCGGGCGTAGCATACAGGTAGATGCAGCCCTTGTCCCGCCATGCGGCATGGATGTTTTTCCATTCGAGCGACACGGTCGCTTCCGCCTTCATGTCGTTTTGGATGGTCACGCCCTCCTGCGCCAGCCTCAGCGTGTAAACGGGGCGGGGAGGATCCAGGCGCAGCTTCTTCGCCTGCGCGTTGAGCTGCGAAAGGTAGGTGCCCACGTAGACGGCCGGCAGGCCCAGCCCCACCAGCAGCAGCACGCTGCCGATCAGGGCCGACTGCTCCCGGCCGGCGGCGAAGGCCACCGCCGCGAAAACCAGCAGGATCGCGCAAAACAGGGCGGGCTTGCACCAGCGCTTCTTCAGGCGGAAGGTGTCGAACAGGGCAAAGCGGCGAAAGGTCTGGCGGTCCATCTTCACATGTATGGTGATGATCTCTCGTTGCATAGGGGTTCTCCTTTTGTTGATGGGCTGCTGTAGCTGCCTTTATTGTGACACAGAACCCGAATGAAAACAATGAGGCGGTCAGAATTTGTACAGAACATACAAATGTAAGCACTTATATTTTTTCTGGTATACTAGTAGACAAATCAGACAAAGCGTGCTATGATGAAACCACAGAAATCCCGGAGCGTCGCGTTGTTGTCCGGGATGGCTAAAACTTAAAGGAGGAACCCAAGATGAAAAAGGTCCTTTCTCTTGTCCTGGCCCTCGCGCTTGTGCTGAGCTGCTCCGCCGCTCTGGCCAGCGAGCCCGTTACGCTGGTGTATGCCGAGGTCAATCCGCTGGACACCATCGTCGGCAAGACCGCGACTTTCTTTAAGGAGAAGGTGGAGGAGCTCACCGGCGGCAGCGTGCTGATCAACATTCAGCATTCCGGCGTGCTGGGCACCGAGGCCCAGGTGCTCGACGGCATCCTCAGCGGCAGCGGCACCGTGGATATCGGGCGCTTCTCCGCGTTCCAGTTCACCGCCTACGGCTGCAACAAGGCCAAGCTCCTCTCCATCCCCTACACGTTCGTCAGCCGCGAGCATTTCTGGAACTTCGCCAACAGCGATCTGGCGCAGGAATTCCTGGCCGAGCCGCTGGAGGTGGGCCTGCCCCTGCGCGGCATCTGCTACGGCGAGGAAGGCTTCCGTCACTTCTTCTTCCGCGATGAGGTCACCGACATCAACAGCCTCAAGGATATGAAGATCCGCGTTTCCGAGGACCCGGTCATGACCGGCATGGTGACCGACCTGGGCGCCAACCCCACCGTGGTTTCCTTCACCGAGCTGTACAGCGCGCTGCAGACCGGCGTTGTGGACGCCGCCGAGCAGCCCATCGCCAACTATCGCAGCAACGCGTTCCCCGAAGTGGCCCCCTACCTGATGCTGGACGGCCACACCCTGGGCGCCATCCAGATCGTCATCACCGATATGGCTTGGGCCAAGCTGAATGAGGAACAGCAGAACGCCATTATGGAAGCCGGCAAGCTCACGCAGGCCTACAACGCTGAGCTCAGCGCCAGCGAGGAAGCCGCCGTGCTCGAGCAGCTCAAGGCGGAGGGCGTGCATGTGATCGAGGTCGAGGACAAGTCCGTGTGGACCGAGGCCTGCAAGGCCACCATCGAGGCCAACACCGCCGATCAGGCCGAGCTGTATCAGACCATCGTGGACATGCAGTAACCGATCAGGTATCATCAAACCCGACAGGGGAGGCGCGGAGGTTCTCTCCGCCCTCCCCTTCGCTGATTTGTACGCCTGAATCATGAAAGGAAGCTGGTAACGCATGCCGAAGATTTTCACGGTCTTGGATAAGGCAAAGCCCGTATTCGACATTACGGACAAGATCCTTATGACGATTTGCAAGCTGCTGCTGATCGCGGACATCCTGATCGCGACGCTCACCGTCATCCAGCGCTACGTGCCCAACTCCATCTTTCCGGCCATGCCGTGGGGCGAGCAGATGGTGCTGACGTTCATGGTCTACATGGCGGTGCTCTCCGCGGCGCTGGCCATCCGCACCAACGGGCATATCCGCATGACGGTGTTTGACAAATACCTGCCCAAAAACCTGGTTCGCGCGTCCGACCTGCTGGCCGATCTGCTGGTGCTGGTGCTGGGCGTGATCATGCTGGTGTACGGCATCGAGGTCTGCAATGGCCCGCTGGCCAAGTTCGCCAAGTACGAATCCATCCCCACGCTGAGCAAGCTGTGGATGTACCTGCCGGTACCCATTGCGGGCGCGGGCATGATCGTCTTTGAGCTGGAAAACATCTATCAAACCATTCGGTCTTTCTTCGCGGAGCCCGCCGAGAAGGCCGAAGGCAAGGAGGTGCAGGCGTAATGACTCCCGATACCGCTTCCATTGCGATCCTGCTGGGTTCCTTTCTGCTGCTGATCGTGCTGCGCGTGCCGATCGCCTATGCAGTAGGACTTTCCACGGTGTTCTGCCTGCTCAACATGGGCATGAACCTGACCACGCTGGCCACGCAGCTTGTAAAGGGCATCTGGTCCTACAGCCTGATGGCCGTCCCCTTCTTCATCACCATGGGCTGCCTGATGGGCACGGGCGGCATATCCGACAAGCTGGTGGCGCTGGCAAACTCGCTTGTCGGATGGATGCGCGGCGGCCTTGCCATGGTCAACGTGGTGGACAGCTACTTCTTCGGTGGCATCTCCGGCTCCGCCGCGGCGGACACCGCCAGCCTCGGCTCCATCCTCATCCCCATGATGGTCGAGCAGGGCTATGACGACGACTTTGCCACCGCCCTGACCATCACCTCGTCGGTGGAGGGCATTCTGGTCCCGCCCAGCCACAACATGGTCATCTACGCCACCTCCGCCGGCGGCGTCAGCGTGGGCGCGCTGTTCATGGCGGGCTACATCCCCGGCGCCATCCTGGCCCTGTGCCTGATGGTCGGCGCCTACATCATCTCCGTGCGGCGCGGCTATCCTAAGGGGCAGCCCTTCAGCCTCAAGGGCTTCATCAAGCAGTGCGCGCGCTCCATCTGGGCGCTGGCGGCCATCCTGATCGTGGTGGTCGGCGTGGTCGCGGGCGTGTTCACCGCCACGGAGAGCGCCGCGATCGCGGTCATCTACTCCCTGTTCGTCAGCGTCTATGTGTATAAGGGCCTGAACTGGAAGGGCGTGTGGAACGCGCTGAGCGAGTGCGTGAACACCCTCAGCGTGGTGATGATCCTCATCGCCACCTCCGCCGCCTTCGGCTACTGCCTGACCATCCTGCAGGTGCCGCAGTTCGCCGCCAACGCCATCACCAGCCTTTCCAGCAACCCCATCGTGCTGGCCCTGCTGCTCAACCTCATCCTGCTGATTTTGGGCTGCATCATGGATATGGCGCCCATCATCCTGATCGCCACCCCCATCTTGCTGCCCATCGCCGAAAGCATCGGCATCGACAAGGTGCAGTTCGGCATCATGATGATGCTCAACTGCGGCATCGGCCTGCTGACCCCGCCCGTGGGCTCGGTGCTGTTCATCGGCTCGGCCGTGTCCAAGGTGCCCATGGAGCGCGTGGTCAAGGCCACCATGCCCTTCTACCTGTGCATGATCGTCGCGCTGCTGCTGATCACCTTCATCCCCGAGATCAGCCTGTTCCTGCCCAGCTTGTTTATGCAGTAAGGAGAAACCGCCATGAAAATGACCTTCCGCTGGTATGGCAGCCAGGCTGACCCCATTCCGCTGAAATACATCAAGCAGATTCCCGGCATGACGGGCCTGATGGGCCTTCTGGACCGGCCTGCCGGCGTGGTGTGGGAACCCGAAGAGATCAAGGCGCTGGTGGACGAGGTGCACGAGGCGGGGCTGGAGCTGGAGGTCATCGAGAGCGTGAACGTTCACGAGGACATCAAGACCGGCCTGCCCGCGCGCGACGAATACATCCAGAACTACATCGACACCATCCGCAACCTGGCCCGCTACGGCATCAAGGTGATCGTGTACAACTTCATGCCGGTGTTTGACTGGCTGCGCACCGACCTGGCGCGCGTGATTCCGGAGGACGGCTCCAACAGCCTGTACTTTGACGAAAAGGACCTGGGCCAGATGGGCCCCCTGGAAATCGTGCGCAAGACCGCCGAGGACAGCCACGGCTTCACCCTGCCGGGCTGGGAGCCGGAGCGCCTGGCCCTGCTGGAAACCACGCTGAAGCAGTACGAGGGCATGACGCCTGATACCCTGCGCAAGCATTACAAGTACTTCCTGGATGCGGTGATTCCCGTGTGCGAGGAGGTGGGCGTGCGCATGGCCTGCCACCCGGACGATCCCGCCTGGCCCATCTTCGGCCTGCCGCGCATCGCCCACAGCCAGGAGGA